>JAEDHZ010000043.1 GCA_016292705.1 Clostridiaceae bacterium | reverse complement strand
AAGACGGAACTCCCAAGATTGGTTCAAAAATGACTCAGGATATCCTCGACAACTGCACTGAGGCTGTTTCCGGTTTCTTCACCCTTGTTGAAAACGGACAGAGAACCCCTGAGGGTATGGCTGACGATGCACTTTATCCCAAGACAGCAGTGGGAATTAAGGCAGACGGCAATGTAATTATGTATGTTGCCGACGGACGTAACTATCCTGTTTCGGTTGGTCTCAGCAACAAAGATCTGACAAGCATAATGCTCGGCTTCGGTTGCGTTGATGTTCTTAACCTTGACGGCGGCGGTTCGGTTACCTATGCCGCAAAGTATGAAGGCAGTTCTACTCTTGAAATTGCCAATAACCCCTCCGACGGCGTTGAAAGAAATGTTTCTTCATCACTCTTTATTCTTTCAAGCGCAAAACCGACCGGAGAATTTGACCACGCTTCAATGCTTCCCAATAATGTGCTTTACACTCCCGAATCAACTGTTCAGTTCTCCGCAAAGGGCGTTGACTCTGCTGGTGCAGCGGCTGATCTCCCTGATGATGGTGTTTTCACTCTTGCTGATGAAAGCGCTGATCTTGGAACCATTACAGCGGATGGTCTTTTCACTTCCAACGGAGCAGCCGGAAATGTTATAGTCAACTATGTTTCCGATGGTGTCGTTTGCGGCTCAACAAGCATTTCAATTGTTGTTCCGGACACTCTTTATGTCCCCAGTAATGAGATTTCTTTAGGTTTTGAAGAAACAACTGACTTTGGAATTGTTGCAAAACATCAAGGCAGAACTGTTGTTATGAAAGACGGCGACCTCAACTGGACCATAGCTGACCTTGAGGGCAACGATCTTGGTGAAACTGCCGGAACATTCAGTGGTCTTACTTTTACAACTCTTGAAGGAGTTACAATCAATGCAAATGTTACAGCAACTCTTAAATATAACGAAGAAGTAAAAACAACTGTTAAGGCAATTATCGGTGCCTTGCCTGTTGTTATGTATGACTTTGAATATACCACCGACGCACAAGAGGCTGAAAACAGTGATGGTGCTCTCAAGTATATTCCGTCCTACAGATTGCCGCGTTTTGATCGTTCTATCGGAACATCAAGTCCAGAGCAGGCGGCAGAGTTTTATGAGCAAGGTTATCCGCTTTATTGCTGGCCAAACGCTTCGCTCACCGATCAGGATTCAATGAAAGCAACTATTGTTTCAAAAGATGACGGCGAACCTGTTCGTTTCGGAAACAAGTCACTTCGTATTGATTATGACTATTCATCTTACAATGGTTCTTCAAACTCAAACAACTATCTTCGTGTAACGAGCCCGACCTATTCCTTTGATGGCTCGCCAACAGCGATCGGTTGTTGGATATATGTTCCTGAAGGAACTTCAAATTTTGTTCTTTATCTCAACTGCTCGAATAAAGACGGCGGTCTGAGCTATATGCCGGTTACAAGAATGATTGATCCTGCTACGGGCGAAGAGGTTTATACCGGTATTGACTGGACAGGCTGGAAATATGTTGAGTTTGACCTGATGAATACCAAGCTTGCAGCAGGAGCCGGTAGCGCAAATGCTCCGTTTGGATTCTATCAGGGCTGTGGCGTCTTCTGGATTTCATTCCAGTCAGGTAAGGGATACGGAGACAGAACCGCTTCTAAGGTTTATCTTGATAATATTCAGCTTATCTACGGTGCAAATGTTGACGATACTGTAAACCCGGAAATTCTTTCCATGTATTCGCTTAACACAAAAATTGAAGACGGAAAGACTGTCTTTGAAAATGCAACGAATACTTTTTCTGCAACTTTCAAAGACGATGACGGAAAGTATGCAAGCGGAATTGATAAATCCGAAGTAAAAATGTATATCGACGGTGTTGACGAGACTGAAAACTGCACGATTGTTGAAACCGACGGTCAAATTCATCTTTATGACAAAACTCTTTCTAACGGTATTCACAGTATGACTGTTTCCGTTGCTGATAAGTTCGGAAATAATACTGAAGAAACCAGATATTTCTATATTGATGCCGAGCAGGAAAGAACCGTGGTTGATTTCTCTGCACAGGGTGAACCTATTCTTGGCGAAGACTTTGTTCTTGAGATTAAAGCTAATAATTCAAATGTTCAGTCTGCTGACATTCAGCTTAAAATTCTCTCCTACTTTATCAAGTATTGGAATAACTACAGGGTTGAAGCTGGCGCAAATTATGCCTTGAGTGGCAGTGCAAACTATGATTCAAAGTTGAATGCTATAGACTTTAAGGTTGAAAAGAATGCAGTAGCAACTTCTGAAGATAACACTATCGCAAAGGTTATTATTTCAATTCCTACCAATGTGCCCGAAGGACTGGAGGCAACATATAGAATAACTAAGGGTGCTCTTACTTTTGACGATGGTTCAAAAGGCTCGTTCTCAGGCAGGTTGACAACTTCATGTGTTTCACCGTTCAATGTAAAAATTGAAACAATGGTCGTTGGAACAGCAGGTGGAAATATTGTTGTTACTGATTCCGATGCTAATCCGGTTGAGGGTGCCAATATTTATACCGTTGATAATGAGCTTCTCGGTGTTACTGATGCACAGGGAATTGTATTTACTGATAAATACACCGATTCTGTCAAGAAGATTAGTGTGTATGCAGAAAAGGACGGACACCTTTCGTTCCTTACAACCGGTCAGAGTTATCTTGCCGGAGGAAGCGAGGACGGATATCCGACCTTTGTAAAACTCAATGCAACCAAAACCCCGAGCGTTGCTCAGAGCATTTCGTGGATGGCTTCTCCTGTTGCAAGTGCCGGCAAGTCCGTAGCTCTCTATGCCGAAAAGGCTGATTACGATGCTAACGGTGAGGCAGCGTTTAAGACAGCTGAGGGCAAGAGCAGACTTATTGAAATGTCAAGTTCCGCAATGCTTGAAACCAACTATGCAGTAAGGGTTAATACTATCAATATCAACGGACTCAAAGCCGACACCGAATATGTATACAAAGTTGGCGACGGCGAAAAGATGTCAGAGGTAAAATCGTTTGATACCACACGCCTTGGCAGAGGAGTTAACTTCTTTGTTATCGGCGATACTCAGGCAACGGATACCTCCAATACTGATGAGATCACAAAGATTCTCAGCGAAAACGGCGTTAAGTATGACTTCGGTATTCAGACCGGTGACGCAGTTGACAACGGCGGCAACTACACCATGTGGGCAAACATTGCAAAGGTATTCAGCGGTGATTTCCTTGGCAATCAGGATCTTATTCAGGTTCTTGGCAACCATGAGTATTACGGCGATACGACAGCAACGGCAGCAAACGCATATTTTGACCTTTCCGATGATGATGTTGCTCCCGATTATTACTCGACTCAGTACGGAAATGTGTATGTTGCAGCAATTAACTACGGAACTGCCCAATATGACAAAGCTATTGAACATGTTAAAGAAGATGCTTTGAAGAGTAATGCAACCTGGAAGATTCTTACTCTCCATCAGCCGCCCTATTATACCAATCCATCCGGTAATGAAGAAGGACAGGCTGACAAGCTCAGAAAGCTTGCAGATGAAGTTGGTTTCGATTTTGTATTTTCCGGTCATGATCATTCCTACGCAAGAACTGCCGCTCTTAAGAACGGTGAGCTTGACGAGGACGGAACCGTATATTACATCTGCGGTTCAACCGGTGAAAAGTCTTATGAAATTGTCAACAATAAGGCTTTCCATTTTGAAATGCTTGATGGTGAATACAATGCAGTTTATATTACTGCAAAGGCAACAGACAAAGAACTTGAAATCACCACATATGATTATGACGGAACTCAGCCTGTTGTTATCGACACCTACACCAAGGTTAAGAAGAGCGATTGCGTAAATAACGGTCATACTGCGGTTTATGATGACGGCGATATATACTGCTCGGTCTGCGGTTATCCTCTTGACGCAGAAACATACACCGGCTTTGCCCGTGATGTTGAAACCGGAAGGAATATGTATTTCCTTGGCGGTGAAAAGAAGATCGGCTGGTTCCAGCTTGGTGAAGATGCCTATTACTTTGACGAGAATGGCCTCGGTCTTGTTGGTGAACACACCATCGGACAGGTTAAGGGAACATATCGCTTTGATAATGACGGACGCCAGATCGGTGCAGTGTTTGAAAAGTTTGACGGCGGCGTGAGAGCTTTCCGCGGTTCAAACACAACCATTCTTGTTGGCTGGCATGAAATTGAAGGTGATCTCTATTACTTCTCAAGATCAAACGGAGCAATGAGAACCGGATATGCAACCGTTACGGTAAGAACCGGTCAGAAGCTCAACTATGTTTTTTCAAAGGACGGAAAGCTTCTCCGTGGTGCATTCTATGAAACTGCTGACGGCACTGTATATTATTGGGGTGCTGAAATGGTCGGCGGTTGGCAGGATATCGAAGGCAAGACATATTACTTTGATCCGCAGACTCACATCATGGCCGATGACACTACCGAGATTGAAGGAAAGCTTTATGCGTTCAATCAGGAAGGCGTTCTTGTTCATGAGGGTGCTCACGAGTGGGTTGATAAGGTAGCTGTTATCAAGCCGAACTGCACCGTTGACGGTCAGGACAGATACACCTGTTCAGTATGCGGTTCAAAGAAGTTTGAAACCGTTAAGGCTACCGGTCACGTTGACAATGACGGTGACGGAACTTGCGATGAATGTCACTTCAAAGTTGACTTCAATTCGCCAACAAACAACTTCTTCTACCGTATCTTCCAGAGGATCCTCTTTGTTTACAGACTTATCGGTATGAAAATTAAGAGCATCTTCAATAAATAAGCTTTTCTTGCCGCTCCGCTTTTGCGGGGCGGCTTTTTTGCGCTACGGAAAGATTATGAGGTTATTTAGGTTGCCAAAATTCAGAAAACATTTGCTTTTTTACTGCCGGTCTATTATAATGTTGTTTATACGAAGAAAAAGGAGAGTATAAAAATGAAAGACAAAAAGCTTCCTTTGCGTCTTTGGTTCAACTTCATTCTTTTCGGAATGATGGGCCAGATTGCATGGAACATTGAGAATATGTATTTTAATACCTTTCTCTATAACAACATTTATTCAAATGGTGCCACTCAGGCTGCTGTTGATTCGGCAATTCCGTATACTTCGGCGATCAGCCTGATGGTTGCTCTCAGCGCTGTTACAGCCGTTGTGACAACTTTTGTCATGGGAACACTCAGTGACAGATTAAACAAGCGAAAGGTTTTTATATCGGTCGGGTATATAATCTGGGGACTTATAACAGCTTCATTCGGTTTCATTTCAAGAGATCTCATCGCTTCTGTGTTTCATCTTTCCGGTGAAACACAGATCCTCACAGCAACTGTCTGGACTGTTATTATGATGGATTGCATAATGACATTCATGGGCTCAACAAGCAATGATTCAGCGTTCAATGCGTGGGTAACCGATGTAACATCACCGGAGAATAGACCTCTTGTTGAAACGGTTTTTGCTGCTTTGCCGATTGTTGCAATGGGGCTTGTTGTCGTTTTTGGTTCTCTTGCTCAGTCTGGAAAGATTTCATATATGCTGTTTTTTGGTGTGCTCGGACTTTTTGTTTCGTTCTGTGGAGTTGTCGGTTTGTTCTCGCTCAAAGATCCTGAACGCAAAATTCAATCAAAGTCTGATTCAAACTACTGGAGCGATCTTTTTTATGGTTTTCGGCCGTCGGTTATCAAAGAAAACTCCGGATTGTACCTTGTGCTCGTTACAAGCTGCATTTTTTCCGTTGCTACGCAGGTATATTTTCCATATCTTTTGATTTATGTTCAGTATGTTGTTTTGCCGAAAGTGGGGGACAACCTATTTTCCGCACCGATTATTGTCAGCGCAATTGTTTGTGTCATAACAATGATTTCCGGAATTGTTGGTTTGCTTTCTGCAAGCAAGAAAAAGAGCAGGGGATCAATGTTGCTTGTGTCAATGTTTTGTTCGATTGTCGGACTGCTTCTTCTCGGCTTTTCAAAGAGCATTCCTTTGTTCCTGATTGCCGCTGCTCCAACTGTTGTCGGTTATGCAATGCAGGGCATATTGCTGAACGCAACAATCCGTGATTTAACTCCGCAGGACAAGGCCGGGCAGTTCCAGGGTGTCAGGATGATTTTCGGCGTTTTGATTCCGATGGTGCTGGGTCCTGTTACCGGTGCTCTTGCAATCGAGAGATCGGCTGTAACATATCTTGATGAATTCGGAACTGTTCAGACAGTGCCGACTGAGCTTATGTTCACATTCTCGGCGATAATATCGCTTTTGGCTCTGATACCTCTTTTTGTTCTCATCAGAAAGGGAATTCTGAACTCTGCTCACAGTGATACTTCAACATCCGATGAAACATCGGATGCTACAGCTTAAAAAGGGGAATAAGAATGGCAAAAAAAGGACAAACAAAACTGAAACTGTTGTATATTAAAGACTATCTTGAAAAATACAGCGATGAAGACCACCCTGTCAGTGCCGAAACACTGGAGACAATGTTGAAGAATAAAGGAATTGAATGTGAGCGGAAGTCAATCTATAGTGATGTTCAAACTCTCAGAGATTACGGCATGGAGATTTTTCGTGTAAGAATTCCCGAAAACGGATATTATCTTGCTTCGCGTGAATTTGAAGAGCCGCAACTGCGCTTGCTAATTGATGCCGTTCAGGCAGCAAACTTCATCACGGAAAAGAAAACAAAGGAACTTATTAAAAAGATTGTGTCACTGTGCAGCGAAGGAACAGCAAAGCAACTGACAAAGCAGGTGTACATTGAAAACCGCCTCAAGTGCTCAAACGAGGAGGTATACTACAACATCGATGTTCTCAATCGGGCAATAAGGGCAAACAGGAAGGTTGAATTCGTATATTGCAAGCGGGTCATTTCTGATGATTCTCATACCGTGAAGATCAAAGAACGCCGCTTTACTGTCAGTCCGTATGCTTTAATCTGGTCAAATGATCACTATTACCTTGTTTCCAACAACAGCAAATATGACAACCTGATGCACACACGAATTGACAGAATCAAAAAGGTTGAAATGCTTGACGAACATGCAAGACGCTTTAGTGAGGTTTCTCAGTATAAGTCTTTTTTTGACAGTGCTGATTATGTCAGCAAGCTTTTCAATATGTTCAGCGGAAGTCTGAAACAGCTTGATTTTATTTGTGACAATTCAATTCTTGAAGAAATTCTTGATCGCTTCGGAAAGGGCGTATTGATAACAAAGAACGCTGAAAATGATGACCACTTCAGGATGAGAATAAAGATGGTTGTCAGTGAAGGTCTTGTTTCATGGATTTTGCAATTCGGGAATAAGCTTGAAGTTGTTGAGCCGCTGTCTCTTCGTGAACAGGTCAGGGATAGGGCAAAAGAAGTGCTTTCTTTGTATGACAATGAATGACTATACTTTATCATTTTGTGTTTTTTAAGTTTTCGTTTATAGGCTGTTAAACAGCTGTTGAGAAAAAATTAACGGTATATTAACAAATATTATTTGTTTTTATTGTATACTTACTAAGGCATGTATAAAATTTTTATGAATGGTTGTATGTTTAATGAAAAAGACAGTTTTTCTTACCGGCGCATCGGGCACGATGGGCTATGCAGGCTTTGAGGAACTCTACATCAGACGCAATATGTATAACATTGTTCTCCTCCTCAGAGACAGCAAGAAAAACAGAAATCTCTTTGCTCCCTATATGAATGATCCGAGCGTTAAGATCGTCTGGGGTGACCTCACTGTTTATGAAGATGTGCTTGAGTGCATCAAGGGCTCTGATTATGTTCTCCATGTTGGTGGACTTGTTTCTCCGGCTGCGGACTATTTCCCGAAGAAAACGATTTTTACAAATGTAACCGCAATGGAAAACATTGTCAACGCTGTTAAGGCTCAGCCGGATCCCGATGCAATCAAGGTTGTTTATATCGGAACCGTTGCCCAGACCGGAGACAGAAATGCCCCCGTTCACTGGGGAAGAACCGGTGACCCGATTCAAATCAGTGTTTATGACCATTACGCTATCAGTAAGACGAAGGCAGAAGCAATTCTTGCCGATTCAGGGCTCAGGTATTGGGTATCACTTCGTCAGACAGGCATTCTTTATGCTGATATTCTCAAAAACATGGATCCCATTATGTATCATGTTCCCATCAACGGAATGCTTGAGTGGGCAACTGTTGAGGACAGCGGACGCCTTTGTGCAAAAGTCTGCAACGACAGACTTCCGGAAGAATTCTGGCGTCGATTCTATAACATCAGCTCCGGTCATGACTACAGACTTACCAATTATGAGTTTGAGGTTCTTCTCCTCAATGCAATTGGCATGAAGGGTGCAGATATCCCGAAGAAGATTTTCAGCCCGAACTGGTTCATCACCCGCAACTTCCACGGTCAATGGTATACCGATGCTGACGATCTTGAGAATTATCTCCACTTTAGAGCCAATATTCCCGTTAAGGAGTATTTCAAGTCACTCGCAAAGAAGGCTCCGTTCTATTTCAAAATGTCCGGTCTTGCACCTATGTCTATCGTTAAAAAGTTCATGATGGAGCCCATAGCTAACGCACCTCTCTACGGTACTCAGACATGGATTAAGAACGGTATGAAGGACAGAATTACTGCTTTCTATGGCTCAAAGGAAGAGTACGCTGCAATTCCCAAAACATGGGATGAATTTGAGGTTGTTATCCCGGATAAAGAGAATCCTGAAAATATTCTTGATCACGGTTATGACGAGAGCAAGCCGTTTGAAAAGCTGACTCTTGCCGACCTCAAGAAAGCTGCTGAGTTCAGAGGCGGTGAATGCCTTGCAAAGAAAGCTCCCAAGGATATGTACACCCCGATTAAGTGGAAGTGTGCTTGCGGAAGTGAATTTGAAATGTCTCCGAACCTTGTTCTGAGGGGCGGACATTGGTGTCCTGATTGCCTTCCGATGCCCTGGAAGTATGATGAAATTGCAAAGGTTAACCCGTTCTTTGCTCAGGTCTGGTACGCTCACCACAGCAAGGATGAAAACAATGTCTACACCGATGATATTTACTACGGTTACAAAGAATAATTAGTTCCAGTGAATTTACATAAGGCTACCCGTTTGGAAATCAAATGGGTAGCCGAATTTTTTTGTGTAAAGATAGTTAAAACCTAATATGTCCTGAACGACTGACTTATGCCCAATGGGAAAAGAAGTAAGACGCAAATGTGTTGATGGAACCGTTGACTCTGTTCGCAAAATGAACTATAATTAGAGCGCAGACAACAAAAATATTTTTGTTGTGCTTTGGTACGAAAAAGACGGGCGTCAGAATGAAGCAAAACTCAAATACAGAAAGGATGTAAAACTTTGAAGATAAAGTATATCGGTGAATCTTTTGGAGTTGATAGCTTGACGAACGGAAAAGTGTATGAGGCTGCTGAAGAAGACGGTATGTATCGTGTAATAGATGACAGCGGTGAAGACTATTTGTATTCAAAAGAAAACCCCGCACCACTTTATGGTAGTAGTAAGGGTGGAACATGGGAAATAATTGACAACAGCAATTAACTATTAAGCACATTATTATGGACACTTCGGAAAGAGCTAATTTATATCTAAATATACGCAAACAGTACTGTTGTTCCTACTCTCGGCACAAACAATATACGCCACAAAATTACATATTTTGCGTTGCGGTG
>JAEDHZ010000288.1 GCA_016292705.1 Clostridiaceae bacterium | reverse complement strand
GTGTCTGTTCTGTAAAAGTTCAGGAACATGATGAGAATGATTATCCACAGCGCAAGCAACCAGATGAAAGAGAAAAGGTATGCTTCGCAGTTAAAGAAGAGTATGCTCCAAAGGAAGTTGAAAAAGAGATTCAGCGTATAGATTGCAATGGCGTTGCGCCGCATTCTCGGTGAATTTTTTCTTTCGATGTAAACCCTTGCAAAGCTTATCGCCATGAGAATATACAGTATTGTCCAGACCACGGGAAAAAGCCATGACGGCGGCGAAAGGGGAGGCATCTTGACCTTTTCATAGATGTCCATGTTCCCGGATGTCAGCAGTGCGGTAAGGCCGCCGACTCCGAGCGTCAGAAGAATTGAATAAACATAGGGTTTGATTTTGTTCCACATGATAACTACCATAGCCTTTCCGGCTACAATCAGTGCAAAAACAATCACATTGAACCCTTGTTGTAGCCGGACAAGGTGTGAAGGTAGTCGGATTACAGCGTAGCTTTTCGCACTGTTTTCTCCTATAAGCCTATGATATGCAGAAATCACTTCAATAATTCCCGGATGTCCCGGTTTACTTGACTTGAACGGCTGATTGTGGTAAATTTTAGATATATTTACTCAGTCGTCTGTGGACTGATTTTATGGGAGTGGTTCAATAATGACATTTGATGTAAAAATTAAAAAACTTTCCAAAAATGCCGTAACACCCACCTATGGCTCTGCATTTTCCGCAGGAGCCGATCTTTATGCCTGCCTTGATTCATCTCTTGAAATTGCACCCGGGGAGACAGAGTTTGTTCACACCGGTCTCTGTGCCGAAATTCCGCAGGGATATGTCGGTTTGGTTTTTGCACGCAGCGGACTTGCTTGCAAAAAGGATCTTGCCCCTGCAAACAAGGTCGGAGTGATAGACAGCGACTACCGCGGAGAAATCATGGTTGCAATCCATAACCACGGAAAAGAAGTGCGTTTTATTGAACACGCAGAGCGTGTGGCGCAGCTTCTTATTATGCCGTATGTTGTGGCCAACTTTGTTGAAAGCAATGAGCTCTCCGATACCGTTCGCGGTGAGGGCGGTTTCGGGTCAACCGGAAAGTGAGCGGAGGTGAAAGAAAAATATGGTTTTGTATTTTACAGGAACGGGAAACAGCCGATATGTTGCAAAAAAGCTTTCCTCGGCTCTCGGTGAAGAGCTTGTTGATATGGGCAAAAGAATTAAGAACCAGGACTTTTCTTTGGTTGTTGCTGAAGAGAGACTTGTTTTTGTTGTTCCGACATATTCGTGGCGGATACCCCGCATTGTTGAAAACTGGATAAGAAAAACAGAGTTTGGCGGTTCTCACCGTGCATGGTTTGTGATGACCTGCGGCGGAGAAATCGGGAACGCATTGAAGTATATCGATTTGCTCTGCCGTGAAAAGGGCTTTGAATGTATGGGTGTCTGTCCGATTGTTATGCCGGAAAACTATATTGCAATGTTCTCTGTTCCGGATGAGGAAGAGGCAAAAAGAATTATTGATAGTGCCGAACCGGAGATCCAAAAGGCGGCGGACATTATCAGAAGCAGAATAAGTTTTCCTGCAACCCGCAATAATCTGTATGACCGCTTTATGAGCGGTCCTGTGAACACGATGTTTTATTCGCTTTGTGTTAAGGCAGACGCTTTCAAAGCCGGCGAAAAATGCACCGGCTGCGGGAAATGCGCAAAGCTTTGTCCGCTTTCAAACATAACGCTCAAAAACGGCAGTCCCGTCTGGGGCAAAAACTGCACCCACTGCATGGCGTGCATCAGCCTTTGTCCGGGCGAGGCTATTGAGTACGGAAAGAAGAGCGTTGGAAAACGCAGGTATTACCTTGGTAATCCTGAGTAACCTATTAACAGACCGGGAGGAAAAGTTTTGATTGGAATTGTTGATGTCGGAGGTGGAATGCGTTGCGTGTATTCCGCCGGAGTATACGACTGTTTTATTGATAACGGCATTGTTTTTCCCGTTTGCGTGGGAGTGTCCGCAGGAAGCGCAAACCTCATTTC
>JAEDHZ010000042.1 GCA_016292705.1 Clostridiaceae bacterium | reverse complement strand
TTCCCCTTGAAAGGGAAAAAGCACAGCCGCAAACCGCATCAAGACGCAACGAGGCAACAGAAAAGAAAAAATCCTTCGTGTTCTCGTTATTTTGAACAAAGTCCCTCCTGTCAGCCTCCGTAACAACAATACTCGCCCGACCGGCACTTTTCAGATTTTCGAGAATAAACCTTTTAACCGTTGAAAGGCAGAACAAAAAGCAGCCGCAGTCATCAGTTACTATGTCTCCGAGCATTTCCCGGCGCAGACCAAGTGCCATCAGTGCACCGAGATAATCCCGGTGGGAAAGCGATGTGAATCTGTCCTTTTCAAGCCGTAAAAGTGAAATCGGATCAAATTCCGGGTAGGAATTGAAAAACTCAAAGGCGTCATTCTCTTCATAAAACTGCGGAACAAAAACGCCGCAAAGGCGTTGTGCTTCCTCATAGCCGCCGTAATAAAAGGTTTTGACAAATTCGCTTTGCTGCTTTTCCAGCGGCAGCAGAAGCGTCCTCTGCCTCGGGTCAAGAAAAGCAGTGCTTTGAACAACAGATTTGTCCGCGCACTGCATCTTGAGATCCGAAGCATGGGCAAATAAAGCTTCATCTTCGGTCATAGTATTTCCTTATGTCAACTGTAATTGTGAGCTTCTTTCAACATCATGTCCTTGACTTTCATCAGGCGTGTTGTTGAAGAACGCTCGTTTTCATCAAGTTTCATTGTGATATAGCGTATTGTATCCTCATACTGAGGGATGAGGACATGCTCAAGCGCATTGACTCGCCTGCGTGTTTTTTCAATTTCGGAAGCGAGCAAACGGCATGTCTTTTCGCTTTCAGCAAGTTTCAGCATATCGGGCATCACATCGGCAAGAGAAGAAACCGCATCATCAAGGTCGGCACTTGTGAAAGCGTAGCCGTATGAATAGATTTCCCCATCCTTTGCCGCTTTGAGTTCCGGAGTGAAGACCGGAACATCAACGCTCATGATGTTCTTTGTTCCGACAGCGGCATTCATGCGCTGCGCCGGCATCATGAGCGCAACCTCAATTTCCTCATCGGTCATTGTGCTGCGTGCAATTGACATATGCTCATTTGCCCTTTTCACTCCAAGCTCAACCTTTATACGCAGAGCCTTCGTCTCCCTGATAAGCTCAAGGAAACGGCGCATAAGCTCGTCACGCTTATCTTTCAGAAGCTTATGCCCTTTTCGTGCGGTTGCAAGCTTCCGTTTGAGGTTGGTAAGCTCCATTCGGGTCGGATTGACGTTCAGTACCGCCATCAGATCACCTGCTCTTCGTCAATATAGTACATATCAAGGAATTTATCGCTGATACGCTTCAGCTCACTGCGTGGAAGAATTGACAAAAGCTTCCAGCCGAGGTCAAGCGTTTCTTCAATTGAGCGGTTTGTTTCGTTACCCTGGGAAACATACTGCTTTTCAAATTCATCGGCAAACTTTGCGTAAAGCTTATCCATATCGGTAAGTGCTGCTTCACCGAGAATTACCATGAGCTCCTTTGCTTCCTTTCCGCGTGCATAGGCGGAGAAAAGCTGGTTCATTGTGTTGGAATGGTCAGCCCTTGTCTTGCCCTCACCGATACCTTTATCTTTCAGTCTTGAAAGCGAGGGAAGAACATCAATCGGCGGAACAACACCCTTGCGGTGCAGCTCACGGGAAAGAATTATCTGACCTTCAGTAATATAACCGGTGAGGTCGGGAATCGGGTGGGTTTTATCGTCCTCAGGCATGGTAAGAATCGGGATGAGGGTTATACTGCCTTTCTTACCGCGCTGTCTGCCGGCTCTTTCATATATTGATGCAAGGTCGGTGTACATATAGCCGGGATAACCGCGACGGCCGGGAACCTCCTTGCGTGCGGCGGAAACCTCACGCAGAGCATCAGCATAGTTTGTGATATCGGTGAGAATAACAAGCACATGCATCCCCTTGTCAAACGCAAGATACTCCGCAGCAGTAAGCGCCATTTTCGGCGTTGCAATACGTTCAATGGCAGGATCGTTTGCAAGATTAGAGAACATTACCGTACGGTCAAGTGCTCCGGTTTCACGGAAGGATTCTGTGAAGAAATCCGCCTCCTCAAAGGTGATACCCATTGCGGCAAAGACAACGGCAAACTGCTCATCCGTTCCGCGAACCTTTGCCTGGCGTGCAATCTGCGCAGCAAGCTGTGCGTGCGGAAGACCGGAGGCAGAGAAAATCGGCAGCTTCTGTCCTCTGACAAGGGTGTTAAGTCCGTCAATGGCAGAAATTCCGGTCTGAATGAACTCCTGAGGATAGCTTCTTGCGGCAGGATTCATCGGTGTTCCGTTAACATCAAGGCGTTTTTCCGGAATGATGTCCGGACCGCCGTCAATCGGTCTGCCGAGTCCGTCAAAAACTCTTCCGAGCATATCCTCAGATACGCCCAGTTCCATTTGTCTGCCGAGGAAACGCACCTTGCTTTCGGCAAGGTTGATTCCGACCGACGGTTCAAAAAGCTGAACAAGAGCGTTTTTTCCGTTGATTTCGAGAACACGGCAACGGCGTTTTTCGCCGTTTTTCAGTTCAATTTCTCCAAGCTCGTTATATGCAACGCTTTCAACATCACGCACAAGCATCAAAGGACCTGCAACTTCTTCAATCGTTCTGTATTCTCTCGGCATCAGTCGTCATCTCCTTCCTTGGCCTGTTCAAGCGACTTTTCAAGCTCTTCGAGCACTTCGTTATACTCTTTTTCAATGTCGCTTTCTTCAATATACTTGAATCTTCCGATCCGCTCACGGACAGGCATTGAAACAATTTTCTGAACATCGCCCCCGTCCGAAAGAGCGGCAAGTGATTTTTCATAAAACGCCATCACAAGGCGCATCATCAGAAGCTGCTTTCTGAGCGAGGAATAGGTGTCAACCTCATGGAAAGCAAGCTGATGCAAAAAGTCCTCACGGACGGATCGTGCAGCCTCCATTGTCAGTCTGTCACCCGGAGAAAGGGCGTCCATTCCGACAAGCTTCACAATTTCCTCAAGTTCAGCTTCCTTTGAAAGCAGGCGCATAATCTCAAGGCGAAGCGAAGTCCAGTCGGAGCTGACATTTTCATTGAACCATTTTCCGAGCGAGTCGGCATAAAGCGAATAGCTCGTCAGCCAGTTGATTGCCGGGAAGTGGCGCTTATATGCAAGAGCGGAATCAAGACCCCAGAAGACCTTGACAATTCGCAGTGTTGCTTGAGTAACAGGCTCTGAAATGTCACCACCAGCCGGTGAAACAGCACCGATAACGGAAAGTGCACCGACTCTTTCATCGCTTCCGCAGGGAACAACAAGACCGGCTCTTTCATAGAATTGCGCAAGTCGTGAACCAAGGTAGGCAGGATAACCCTCTTCACCGGGCATTTCCTCAAGTCTTCCGCTCATTTCACGAAGAGCCTCCGCCCAACGGGAGGTTGAGTCTGCCATGAGGGCAACGCTGTAGCCCATGTCACGGAAGTACTCCGCAATTGTTATTCCGGTATAGATTGAAGCCTCTCGTGCGGCAACAGGCATATCCGAGGTGTTCGCAATGAGAACGGTACGCTCCATAAGCGACTTTCCGGTGTGGGGGTCGATAAGCTCCGGGAATTCGTTGAGAACATCGGTCATTTCGTTGCCGCGTTCGCCGCAGCCGATATAGACAACTATGTCCGCCTCCGCCCACTTTGCGAGCTGATGCTGAGTTACGGTTTTTCCGCTTCCGAACGGGCCGGGAATAGCTGCAACGCCGCCCTTTGCAATCGGGAAAAGCGCATCAACAACACGCTGACCGGTTACAAGCGGTGCCTTGGGCGCAAGCTTTCTTTTATATGGTCTCTCCTTACGGACAGGCCATTTCTGCATGAGTGTTACGGGATGAAGCTCACCCCTTTCGTCCTCAACAATTGCAACAGCGTCCTCAACGGTACACATACCCTCGGAAATCTCCTTGACAGTGCCCTTCAGATCCACTGGCAGCATGATCTTATGAAGGACAATTTCTGTTTCCTGAACCGATCCGAGAACATCGCCGCCAACGACCTTGTCGCCCTTTTTGACCGCCGGAGTAAACTTCCACTCCTTTTGCCGGTTGAGCGCAGGAACCTCAATTCCTCTTGTGAGGTTTGAACCGGCAACCTTCATGATTTCCTCAAGCGGTCTTTGAATACCGTCGAAAATTGAGCCGATGAGACCGGGTCCGAGCTCAACGCTCATGGGTTCGCCCGTTGATTCAACTTCCTCACCGGTGCGCAGTCCGCTCGTTTCCTCATAGACCTGAATTGAAGCACGGTCTCCGTGCATTTCAATGATTTCGCCTATGAGCCTTTCACGGCTTACACGGACAACGTCAAACATATTGGCCTCCCTCATTCCCGAGGCAACAACAAGAGGTCCTGAAATTTTTGTGATTGTTCCTTTATTCATAGCTAATCACCTTGCTTCCTACAATATATCGCTTCCGACCGCCTGTTCAACAAAGCGGCTGATTTGCTTCATTCCCTCGCCGGTGTTTCCCCGTGCGCCCGGAATGAGCGTTATTGACGGGAGGGGCGAAGAATGGAATTTTTCAAGCTCCCCCGAAAGTTCACAAGCAAGAGCTTCGGTCAGAAAAATCACCGCATAGCCCTCCTCGCTAAGATGCTTAATGAGGTGCAGAGCGTCCTTTGAATCCTCCGGCAGAAAAACATCAAGACCGATGGAAGCAAAACCGAGAACGCTGTCCCTGTCGCCGACTGCGGCAATCTTATACATAAAGCTCCCTCACCCTTTCCCTGATTGCTTCCTCACCGATGCCTGCCTGCTTTGCAAAAAGCACGGCACGGACAGTTTTGAGCTCAGCAGTTTTTGCATAGTAATATGCCGCAACGGGCTCAAAACCGAAGAAAACATACTTCGCCTTTTTCATAAGCTCGATAACACGGTCGTCAACGCCCTTTTCAAAGGCAGCAGAGCTTTTTTCAAGCAAAGCGCTTTCCTTTGAATAAGAAGTCTTTTTCAAAAACTCCGAAAGGGCTGCCGTTCCCTTTGCCGCTGATTTTGAAAGGGCTTCAAAGTCGAGATCCGACTCGCCCGAAAGCGCACTCTGAATAAAAGAGAGGCTCTTTTGCGTTTTGGCGGCGCGGTAAGCAATTTTGATGTCGGCGCAGGCGGTGATATACTCGGCAGCCTGGCGCAAAAGCTCGCAGTCACTTTCCCTTGAAAGGGAAAGGAAGATTTTCAGTGCAGCCTTATCTATTATTATATCGGCACTCTGTCCGTTCTCCGTCCGACAGGCTGTGTTATACGCTTCCTCGGCAGTTTCACGGATACTGCCTGAAAGAAGCTCAAAGTTGTGCATCTTAAAAGCGGAAACAAGAAGCTCAAGGTCGAGCGTTGTCGGATAAACAAAAAATGCAGACGCATCCTTTCCCGTAATCATGCACTTGAGCACCGCTTTGAGATTGAAAAAGTCATTCTGAACGCAGAGAACGGAAAGGCTGTCCTTTTCTGGAACACACTCACAGAGAAGATTCCAGAGTGCCTTTTGCTGGTTCAGGATTGCGTTTTCAATTTCGTTCTTTTCCCCCGAGACACTCCAGCCGTGCTCCTTGAGCACGCCCAAAGCCTCGGAAAGCTTTTTTGCGCAGATGAGGCGTTCGATATCGCTTTTTGAAAGCAGATATCTTTCATTCGCCCGGATTCTTGCAACGGCGTAAGCGTAATCGGTGTCTTTCATCTTTTCGCCTCCGCTCAATCCGTAAATAACTCTTTGCAAAGAGCGTCACGCAAAAGGTCATGCTTTTCGTCAAAGATCGCACGCAATGTACAGTTGACCTCCATGTCGCCATAGACGAGGACAAAGCCGTTTTCAATTTCCATCGGCTTTTTTGAAAGGCGGACTGCGCCTTTTTCATAGACAAGAGAATTAACGGATTCCTCAAAATTCTCCGGCACCCGTTCAAGGTCCCGCTTTGAAAGATACATCACACCCTCGCCGCTTTCAACATTCTTTTCGCAAAGGGCAAGCAACAGCTCAAAATACTGCGCAGGCTCAAGGTTTTCAATTCTTTCATAAGCGGCGGCAATAATATCATTGACAATGGCATTCTTAACTTCAAGATAGCGGGTTTTGGAAATGGTTTCCGCCGCAGACTTTGCCGAAGCTTCCTTGCGTGCAGCTTCCTTTTTGCCGTTTTCTATTATTATTTCAGCTTCCTTTGCCGCTTTCATTTTTGAGGCAAGAACAATTTCGTTTCCGTTATCCTTTGCCTCAGCAATGATTGCATTGCATTTTTCAAGGCTTTCCTGCCGGATTTTTTCAACAATCTTTTCAATTCCGGTCAAAAATATCACTCCTTTTTGGGGTAATTAAAGCGGATTTCCTCAGCCGACACTGACGCTGAGAACCGCAAGAAGTGAGATAAGGAACGGAAGAATTGCATAAAACTCAACAAGAGATGCCATTGTGATTGCCTTACCGACCTGGTCAGGCTTTTTGGCAATGAGGCTTACGCCTGCTGCAGCAACCTTGCCCTGGTGGATTGCGGAAATGAATCCTGCAAAAGCAATCGGGAGGCAGGAAACAAGATAGTACATTCCCTGCTGCCAGGAAAGATCCTTCGGAGCTCCGCCGAGAACACCGACATTGACCAGAACGAGAATTGCAATAAGGAAACCGTAAAGTCCCTGTGTGCCGGGAAGAAGCTGAAGAATGAGAACCTTACCGAACATTGACGGATCTTCAGAAAGAAGACCTGCCGCCGACTGACCGGCAAGACCAACGCCCTTTGCCGAGCCGCAGCCGGCAAGAATTACGGCCGCAGCCGCTCCCAGAATTGCAAGTGCCAAACCTAAATTAATCATTGATTGTATCCTCCTTGATTTTAAAGTGTTTCAGATTAAGTTTGAACGGAGTGAAGCTCCGTCCGCCGCCCTCATAGAATTTTGAGAAGAACTCAACATATTGAAGTCGGCTGGTATGAACATAGGTTCCGATGAGGTTTACGGCAATATTGACCGTGTGACCTGCAAGGAAAACCAAAATGAACAACAAAACATTTGAGAACATCGCCGCAAGCATATTGACAACATTTGCAATAACGCCGGTGACAAGGCCGAGGGCGAGTAGTCTTGAATATGAAAGTATATCTCCGAGATAGCCCGTTGCTGTGTTATACAGTCCGTAAAGGCCTCCTCCGAGTTTTCCGATAATGTTCTTTGAACTGCGGCCGCAGGTCAGAACAATCAGAATTGCGCCAACAAGCAGCAGCTTTGTTCCAATGCCTTTAACAGTGGGCGAAACCTCAACAAGGAGGCTTGAACCGAACGCTGCAAAGCCGGCAACAAAAATTGAAACAGGAACAACATCACAGAACGCTGCAAGCCATTGCTTCTTTTTTGCAAGCATATAGAAGCGGATTGCAAGGCCTGCATAAAGATGAGCGAGGCCGAAAGCAAACGAAAACATCAGAAGCTTCATGCTGTTTTCAACCGGCGTAAACCAGATTGCAAGGTCAGGGCCTTTTTCCATTCCTAAAAAGTGAGTGCAAATTGTCGGTATCAGATCGCCAAACCAGCCGCCGAAAAGAGCACCCCAGAACATTGTTGAAATTCCGCACCCGAGGATGAAACTCACGGTCTTTGCTTTTTCGCCGGAAAACTTCAGTTTGAATTTTGCAACAAGGGCAACAATGACCATCAGAAGTCCGTAGCCTGCATCCGAAAGCATCAGACCGAAAAGCGCATAATAGAAAAACGACATCACGGGATTCGGGTCAACATCGTCGTTAGACGGGGGCGAATACATATTGCTGATGCTTTCAACACCCGCCGCAAATGAACGGTTCTCAAGCAAAACCGGAACATCATCATTCTCGTAATCCGGCTCGGAGATTTCCATCTGCGCCGTGAAGCGACGCTCAATTTCAAACTTGAGCTGTTCACTGTCCCTTTCAGGAACATAGCCCAAAAGGCAGATTGCCCGTTCACTCGTTGCAGCCTTTGAAACTGTCCGGTATTTTTCCGCCTGGTTTGAGTAATACTCGGAAAGCAAGCGGATTCTGTTATAATCCGAAGCAAACGATGCAATTTCGAGTGAAAACTTTGAAATGTTCTCCTTGCACTCTTCAATCGTCTTTTCGCTTTTTTCAATTGCCGCTTTCGGCAGGGTTTTTGCCGGGTTGTCGGGTTTTATGAAGCCGTTCTCCCTCAGTGCGGATTCAACCGCCGCACTGTCCTCATGGAAGCAGAAAACAACAACGCAGGTCTGTGACTTATCACTGCTTACCAAATCCACCGCAACCCCGTCAATTTCCGGAGCAGAGGCAGCGAGCCTTGCGATAATTTCGTTCTTTGAAAGTTCCTCTTTGAAATACCCGATAAAGACACCGGAGGTCTGCGTACGCACGCAACTCATCGGAATATCAAGCTTTTCCCACGGCTTATAATAATCAATAAGCGTTTGCTGCCTTGCAATTTCGCCGTTTTCAAAGCTGATTTTTTCGCATAGGTGTGTAATTTCATCGCACCTTTGCATCAGCTCGTCAGCAGAATCACACACACTTCGGTATTCCTGAAGCTCAATTTCCGTGCAATCGTTAAATGAGGAAAGGAAAGACTTTTTGATTGAACAATACTTTTCCAGGGCTTCGGCGCATTTCGCCGCCTTTTCGCTCTTGCGTTCAAAGCTCTCACAAAGCGAGTCTGTCTGATAGGACAGCAGACCGTCTGTGGCCGGGACGGTTGAAAGCTCGGTCGTGCCGCATTGCCGGAGAAAATCAATCAGCTTTCGGCTGTCCTCAAGGATTGCGGCAATTTCAAAGCGAACAAGCTTTATTTTCGCCAAAACGAAACACCTCCTTTGAAATGCTTCTTATTTTTCAGTTTTCGCGGATATTTTTCAAAACAAGGTCAATGGCCTTGTCATATTCTTTTTCTATTTCGGAAATCACCTTTTTTTCACGCAGGTCGGCAAGGCGCTCCGCCTGCTTGATTATTCCCTGCGCCGTAAGCTCCGCCTCAGAAACAAGGAGCGCAGCCTCGCTTTTTGCAGTCTCAAGCGCAGCAGAATACAGTGAGTCCGCCTGACTGTTTGCGTATTCGATAATTTCCTCAGCCTCTTTTATGACGGCGGCTTCGCTTTTCCTTGCGGCGGCCTCGGCTTTCAGGATTTCCGATATCATTTCAGATGCCATAGAACAAACAACCTCCGTTAATCATCAGAGTATTTGACACATCGCTCATTGCCTGAGAAAATGTTACCGAGCTGTCGCCATTCATTTTCAGCGCAACGGAGGCAATGAACAAAATAAGCAGCAGCAACGCAACAGCGGCAAGAATTATCAACTTCCGGACAGAAGTGACATCGGCAGGTTTCTTTTTCCGGACAGCCGGCAAAGCTTCAAAATTACTCGGCTTTTTCTTGCGGGGCTTGACCTCTCCGTCTGCATAATCAATGGGAGAGATATCCGGTATCTGAATATCCTCACGCAGGAAAACAGCCTTTTTCGGTTTTTCCGGCTGTTCGGCCTGCTGCACATTTTCCTGATAATCAGCCTTGGCTTGAGAAAAATCGTCCTCGTCATTCTTGCTCGACACCGAGTAGACATCCTCATAAACGGTTTCCTCAAACGGCTTTTTTTCAAGCGCGTTTTTGAGGTCGGCAAGCATCTGCTTCGGAGAAAGATAGCGATCCTCAACCTTATAGGCACACGCTTTTCTGATAATTCTGAACAAAGCTTCATCGCAAAGCGCAGGTTCGGGAAGTTCTTCACCCTCAAGGCGCTTCTGC
>JAEDHZ010000287.1 GCA_016292705.1 Clostridiaceae bacterium | reverse complement strand
AGCACAATCAGGAGCAGTCCGATTACTTCCTAGAAGGTTAATACTGTTGGTCGGAACGCCGGATTATTTTTGGTACCTCTTTTTCTATTTTTTTATTACTCTGTCAAGTCCTGGAGTAAAGGCATAGAAGTTCTTTTCGTTCAGTTTGTCAGTAACAAGGCGCAAGCCTTCACCGAATCGTTGATAGTGAACGATTTCACGGGCGCGCAGGAACTTGATGGCATCACAGACATCAGGATCATCAACAAGCCGCAGAATGTTGTCATAGGTGGTTCGAGCTTTTTGCTCTGCTGCCATGTCTTCGTGGAGATCGGTGATAACATCGCCGGTGGACTGAATATATGCTGCGGTGAAAGGTGTACCGTTTGTGTTTGCAGGGTATATTGCTGTTGTGTGATTTATGAAGTACGAATCAAAACCGCTCTTCTTAATTTCTTCAGGAGAGAGGTTTCGTGTGAGCTGATATACAATGGCGCCAACCATTTCAAGATGTGCCAGCTCCTCAGTACCTATATCGGTTAACAATCCTTTTAATTCGGGATACGGCATGGAAAACCTTTGGCTCAGATATCTCAATGAAGCACCAAGTTCGCCGTCAGGACCCCCATACTGCGCAAGGATAATTTTTGCATAAGTCGGGTTCGGCCTCTTGATGTTTACGGGGTACTGAAGAATCTTCTCATATTGCCACATTAACAATCACACTCCCTTTCCCACGGCCAGGGATTCTTTAACCATTTTTTTCCGTAACCTGTTGCAGGCGAAAGGGGACCGAATGTGGATTCGTATTCCTCTTTAAGACAGATATACTTTTCTTTGTAGGTTTTCAAAAGCTTGGCAGCTGTTTCATCGCAAGGGTGGGTGTCAAGATAAAGATGAAGATCCCAAATTGAAAAACGAATTGCTTTTAATCTGCATTTGAGGTTAGCTTTGCTTTCCGTCATCAGCAACACCCCGCAAGGAAGGGCTTGTCAAGAACCGGAAACGCCGTTCCGACACACAGGGCTTTGTCACACGGATAAACATCATTGCATTCCTGATATGGAATATATGCCATTGCTACCGCAACCTTATCCGGTAAAGCGGTAATATCGTTGCAGCGGCTTTCTGTGTGTGTACATGGTGTTTGCTGTTCACAAGCGGATTGTCTCTGATAACCATAAGCTCTGTAATTACTCAATGGTATCACTCCTTTGCCGACAGTGTTTGTCAGCATTTTTGCGCAAGAAACTTTTGTCCCTGCATTTTTATACTATGCTTTCTTATTTTTTGTGTTACATCAGGTATTACTGCAATTCCAATCATGATATATAAATACCTTATGAACCGTATATCACATTACAATAAATTTTCAACTTTCGATAATAAATGGTTGAAAAAATGGAAATATGTAGTATAATTGTTTTACCCGTTAACCACTGCCGATTCTGAGTGATATGTATCACAGGAATTGTCCGCTGATTATCTGGATTACTTAATACTGCAATTTGTTTGAGGTGCTAAAATGGAAAAGATTAAAAAGCTTGTGTCACTTATCATGATTGTTTTGGTTCTGTTTATGACTATTCCATGTTACTCGGTTTACGCAGAATCGAATAAAGTTATTGAAACTGATGTCAAGGAAGCTAAAGATGGCTGCATTATGCTCGGAATTGAAGGCTCATATTTTGTAAGTATTGACAAAGCCGTAGAGCGATTAAATGAAATTCGATATGAAGCTTGCAAAGAAGGTGTGTTGAATCCGGGAACAGGAAGGGCATTGACATTGAAGGATTATGTTCCGATTAAGTGGTCATCTGATCTTGAGTATATTGCAAGAATCCGTGCAGCTGAATCGAGCCTGACAATGGATCATGTCAGGACAAATAACGAGTGGTGTTTTGCCATTGAAAGCCCCAACGGTGTCAGTAGCTATGGAGAAGTCCTTGCCTGGAACTGGTCTGAAAATATGCTTATGGCTATTGAGCAATGGTACTCTGAAAAGGCAGACTGGGTTGCTCAGAACAAAGAGGCAGTAACGGGTCATT
>JAEDHZ010000041.1 GCA_016292705.1 Clostridiaceae bacterium | reverse complement strand
GCAAAGCTGCTTATCGGCATATATGCGCCGCAGACAAAGCCGTAGCCTGCGCTCACAATTGTTCCGACCGCAGAGCCCTGACCGTTTGTTGAAAGGAAGAAGTTTACGCAGGAGGAAACCGCCACACCGAAAAGGGTGAGCAGGAAAACATCCAGAAACAGCAAAGCAACATCCTTTCCGGAAAAATACCATCCCATTTTGAGTTGGAACAAAAGGCAGGCACCGAGCGCAGTGAAGGTGATTATGAGCGTTGAAAGCGAACTTGAAACAAAGTATGCAGTTGCAAGAGTTGAACGCTTGACCGGCGAAACGCACAAATCACGCCTTGCACCGCTGATTTTGTCCTGAACCATAAGCAGGTTCGAGCAAAACGCAACCGTAACGCAGCTTACCGCAAGCAGAGAGGAAACGAGCTGCGCAGCAACCGCTCCGTTCAAAAGCTTTGCGTCAGCATTGAGAAATTCCGGGATTGCTGAGGAAAAGCTGTCACGATATACACTCGCAAGAAATGTTGCGTAAAGCACAAGCAGAATGAGCGGTGTAATAAGAGAGGTTAAGAACATTCCCTTATCTTTGAAGAAGAGTTTTGTGTTACGCTTGACAAGATAAATAAAGGACATCATTTTGAATCACCTCCCGTCAGTTTTTTGCCCGTTGCAGCAAGAAAAACATCGTCCATTTTTCCTTTTGTTATCTCGTAATCAGTGAATAGGGACGGGTATTGCTGAATGAGCCTTGTTGCTTCTCCCGTGTTCTGAACCTCAACACGAAAACTTTCGCCGACTTTTTCATACGGCATGGAAAGCAATTTAATCTGCTCCTCGTCTGCGTAATAAAAAGTGATGAAGTCACCGGTGTAGCGATTTTTGAGTTCAAGCGGTGTTCCCTCGGCGGCAATTCTTCCGCTGTCGATAATAACAACATAATCCGCATCTGCGGCTTCCTCCATATAATGAGTGGTGAGGAAAACGGTTATGTTTTCTTTTTCACGCAGGTTTTTCACCGTATTCCAGAGAAGTCGCCTTGTTTGCGGGTCAAGTCCGGTTGTCGGCTCGTCAAGAATGAGGATTTCGGGTTTATGCAAAAGTGCACGGGCAACATCAATTCTTCTGCGCTGACCTCCCGAAAGCTTGCCCACGGTGCGGTTGAGAAGATCTTCAAAGTCAAGCATTTCTGCAAGCTCCGAAAGCCTTTTTTTGAACTCTTTTCCGCTGATATTATACAGTGCGGCACGGCTTTCAAGATTATCCCTGACGCTCAATGCCTTGTCCAGCACGCTGCTCTGGAAAACAACGCCAAGTTTTGCCGAAACTTCCGGATTCCTTTCTCCGGCCTGTTTGCCGCAGATTGAAATGCTTCCGCCGTCCTTTTTGAGCGAGCCGCACATGATTGAAATTGTTGTGCTTTTTCCGGCTCCGTTCACACCGAGGAAAGCAAAAAGTTCACCCCTTTTGACGCAAAACGAAAGGTCACGGACAGCTTTGACATTGCCGAAAGACTTGTTCAGATTTTTGATTTCAATAATATTTTCCACTTTATCAACTCCGATAAAACAGTTTTCGGATTCCCTGAATAGACTTGAGATTCATTAAGCAACAGGTGTTTCCTAACGACTGATATTATACTCCTGCCGGAATGATTTGTCTACTCATTTTTAAAAAATACCTGCACACAAAAAAGAGCTTTCACATTCAGGCAAGGCGCCGGATGTGAAAGCTCTGAAAATGATATTTTACTGATCAAAAAAGGTCTTGTGAACGGCGGAAACAGCCTTGTCTGCAAGGTCTTTTTCAATGAGGACGGAAATTGTAATCTCGCTCGTTGAAATCATGCTGATGTTTACGCCCGCCTCATAAAGTGCGCCGAACATTTTTGACGCCGTACCGGAGTGCGACTGCATTCCTGCGCCAACAATTGAAACCTTTGCAACATCGGTGTTGCAGGTAACTTTTGCTCCCTGAGCAGAGAAAAGCTCTTCAAGGATTTCCACAGCTGCATCCGCATAATCCTTGCTGCAGGTGAAGGAAATATCCTTTGTTCCGTCGCGACCTATTGACTGAAGAATGACATCGATATTGATTTTTTTGGAGGCAAGCTTTGAAAACATTTTGAATGCGTTGCCCGGTATATCCTTCATTCCGACAACGGAAATCTGTGCAACATCCGTGTCCTTTGTTACTCCTCTGATAATCATTTTCTCCATTTTTACAGCCTCCTTGACTATTGTTCCGCTTTCTCTGACGAAGCTTGAAAGAACCTCAAGCTCTACTGAATATTTTTTTGCCATTTCAACCGAACGGTTGTTGAGCACCTGAGCGCCGAGCGTTGCAAGCTCAAGCATTTCATCGTAGGTTATTTCCTCAAGCTTTTTTGCTCCGCTGACTTTTCTCGGGTCGGCGGTGAAAACGCCGGTAACATCGGTGAAAATCTGGCAGCGGTCTGCATGGAGCATGGCTGCGATTGCAACCGCCGAGGTGTCCGAGCCGCCGCGTCCGAGGGTTGTCAGGTCATCGGATTTATTGACTCCCTGGAAACCGGCAACAACAACAATTTTTCTCTTGTCAAGCTCCGACTGAATGCGTTCGGTCTTGATGTCTTCTATTCTTGCTGCGCCGAAAGCGCGGCTGGTTTTGAAGCCTGCCTGCCAGCCGAGCAGCGAAACAACCGGACAGCCGAGCTTTTCAATCGCCATTGCAAGAAGGGCAATTGACATCTGCTCTCCGGCGGTGAGAAGCATATCCATCTCACGCTTTGAGGCGTTAGGGTTGATTTCTCTTGCTTTTTCAATGAGGTCGTCCGTTGTGTCTCCCTGGGCGGAAACAACAACAATAACATCGTTGCCCTGCTTGTATGTGTCCGTCACAATGCGGGCAACATTCGCCACCCTCTCGGCGTTTGCAACGGAAGAACCGCCGAATTTTTGAACAATAAGTGCCATAGTGCACCTCCGAAAATGGTATTAAATATATTTGTTTCGTAATAAATTAATAGGTTGTTACTCTTATTGAGGAAAGGACAGTGAGTCCTGAAGCAGAAAGCTTTTCAAAAAGAACTTTCTGAGTTTCTTCGGCGGTTATGAAAGCGAGCTCTTCGGCGTTTTCAAGAATTTTTGCACCGGGGAAGAGCTTTTCAATCTCTTCTCTTGCGGAGTTTTCATTCTTGACTCTGACAAAAAGCGAAACGGGAACCATGAGATAATCCTCAACCATTCCGTCCTTTTCCTCTTTCCAACCGAAGACCTTGCGCTTTTCCATGTTGTCTGCACAGTCGATAATGTCACCGACAACGGCGGAGGCGGTGGCAGAAGAACCGGCACCCTTTCCGTAAAGAAGAATGTCACCTGTCATATCTCCCTGAACAAGGCAGGCATTGAAAACATCGTTGACTCCGGCGAGCATACTCCCCTTTGAAACAAGAGCGGGAGAAACGATAATATAAAGCTTTCCGTTATCAAGCTTTCTTGCCTGAGCAATGAGTTTGATAACATATCCGAAGCTTCCGGCGAACTCAGCATCTTCAAGTGTGACCTTGGTAATACCCTCGGTGTGAACCTTTTCGGGGTAGATCTGGTTCCCGAAAACAAGGGAGGCAAGGATGCAGATTTTCCGGCATGTATCAATTCCCTCAACATCTGCGGTGGGATCCTTTTCGGCGTAGCCAAGTTCCTGCGCAAGGGCAAGGGCGGACGAAAAATCAGTCCTTTCCATTATCATTTTAGTCATAATAAAATTAGTTGTTCCGTTTAATATTCCGGCAATTGAATCAATGCGGTTTCCGGCAAGGCAACGGCTTATCGGGCGGATAATCGGAATACCGCCGCCGACCGAGGCTTCAAAAAGGAAGTTGACATTGTTCTCCCTGGCAAGCGAGAGGAGTTCAAAGCCTTTTTGAACAACAAGTTCCTTGTTTGATGAAACAACATGCTTTTTCCTTTTGAGGCATCTTGAAACAAACTCAAAGGCAGGGTTAAGACCGCCCATGGTTTCAACAACAACCTCAATTTCATCATCGTTTTCGATATCGGCAAAGTTCTTGGTCATAAGGGGTGCAAACTCGCTGTTTTCAAAATCCCTGATATCGAGGATTCTTTTAACTTCAAGTTCAGCACCGGTGTTTTCTTTGATAACGGCAGCGTTCTTTTTTATCAGATTTGCAACGCCGGAACCGACAACTCCGAAGCCCATGACGGCAATCTTCATCACATACTCACCCTTTGCATAAAAACATTACGATAATAATATCACATTTTGTCGAACAGTGAAAGAGTTGTTTGAGAATTTAAATAATTTTGTAAAATACATTGATTTAATGCACACATTAGGTTAATATAATATATATAATTTACAAACAAAACGGAGCAATTCAGCGTTGAATCCGTCTGAACATTCTGTTCGGATATTTTACATAGAAAGAGGTAATCCGTTATGCAAGAAGTTGAAAAAAGGAAAAAGGCAATAATCAATGTGCTTTATTTTGCGATCATTGCTGTGATCGGTTTTCTGGTTGTCAGATATGCTCTGAGCGTCTGTTTTCCGTTTGCAATTGCATTTGTTTTTGCGGCAATTCTTCAAAAACCCAAAAACTTTCTCGTTGAAAAAGCCCGTTTCAAAAACGGACTTGCCTCAGGACTTTGCGTGTTCCTTGCAATTTTCATTGTTGTTGCGCTCGTTTCACTCGTCGGTGTCCGTATCTTTAACGAAATCAAGGACTTTGTTGCATACATTACGGCACAGCTCAAGAATCTTGACGAGGTTGTCAACAATATTGAAACATGGCTGATGAATCTCATCTCCTCGCTTCCGGAATTCATTTCCAAAACGCTCAAGGAAAGCACCGCAAACCTTTTTTCGGGCATCCGTGAATCAATAGCAGGCGAAAGCAACCGTCTTCCGAGCACAATCACCTCAAGCATAGGGGAAAAATTTGAGTTTTCTTGGATCACAGGCCCGCTCTCCGGCGTGATTTCCACAGCAAAACAGCTCCCGTCAATTCTGATTTCTGTCCTCATCTCAATCATTGCGTGCTGCTTCATGACCTCTGAATTTGCTGAAATCAAGGAGTTCATTGTTTGCCAGTTCCCGGAACACAGGCGCAAGGATCTTTCAAGGGCAAAGAACATTCTGCGCACCTCACTCGGAAAAATGGGTAAAGCATATCTTCTCATTATGCTCATCACCTTCCTTGAGGTTGCAGTCGGACTTACCGTTCTCAAGCTGCTCGGCATCTTCTCTTCGTCATACATCATGCTCATTGCTGCAGGTACGGCGATTGTTGACATCATACCCGTTCTCGGAACCGGAACAGTGCTCATTCCGTGGGCGGCATATTCGCTCATTACCGGAGATGTCAGTCTTGGAATCGGGCTGCTTGTCCTTTATGCCGTTATAACCATCATCCGCCAGATTGCCGAACCGAAACTTGTTGCCGGTCAGCTCGGTCTTTCGCCGATTGTTACCATTGCATCCCTTTACCTCGGACTCAAAATTTTCGGTGTTCTCGGAATGTTTGTCACACCGATTCTCGTCATTATGCTCAAGCTGCTCAATGATGAGGGTATCATCAACATCTGGAAGTCTCCGGTAAGGATCAAAGCGGAAGCGACAAAGGATTCAGAAGAAAAAGAAGAAGATTCTCCGGAAGAAGACAAGACAAAAAAAGCTGCTCCCAAAGAAAGAAAATTTGGAAAGAAAAAATAATCATTCGACGGTCTGCCTCCTCTCACGGTGGCAGGCCGTTTTTGGAGCAAAACAAAGGAAACCGCCGTTGCGGCAGTTTCCCAATATATATAAAGCGGCGGCTTGCCCGAAGTCAAAGCCTTCGGGCAGCAATATCGGTTCCCCACGGACAAAGCTGTCGCCAATAGCTTCCGCCGCAAAAGCGTGTACCGCAGACATTGCTGTTTTTACCTGCGGTCCGTAACCGCTGATTCTTCGGACAATTTCAAAACTGCACGACCGATAAACAGCGGTCACTTCATTTTATGCTTGTTTTTTTTTGTTGACAGCGGCGGAAAAACCGTAATATAATGTAAAGGCTCCGAATACCGAAAAAAACGCAGGAATACGGAACAAATCAATGCTTTTGAAAGAGGAAAACCAATTATGAAAAAAACTGTCGGAATTGTTTTTGCTGACGAAATGGAGTATAAACCCTTTGAAAAGGCGGCTGAAACCTTTGGCGCAAAAAAAGGAAAGCTCTTTTCGCAAAACTGTCTTTCGTTCAATTATAAAGACCTTGAGATCATTGCTGTTGAAAGCGGAATCGGAAAAGTCAATGCCGCTTTTGCGGCTTCAGGCCTCATTCTCAACAAGAATGTCGATATCATTCTCAATGCCGGTCTTTCCGGAGCAATCAGCCAACTACGCCGGGGAGACATTGTTGCAGGTGAAAGCTTCACGGAATGTGACTTTGACCTGACTGCCATCGGCTATGAGCTCGGCATAAAGCCGGACGGCGATATATCTGTCCACAAGGCGGACAAGCAACTGCTCGAAAAGCTGCTTTCCCTCGGCGGAATCAGGAGCGGAAAATTCGGAACAGGCGATATCTTCCTTTCCGACAGCGAAAAGAAAAAGCTCTTTAGGGAAAAGTTCGGAATCTGTGCGTTCGATATGGAAACAGCGGCAATTGCCTGCGTTTGCGAAAAATGCGGCGTTCCTTTTCTTTCCGTCCGAAAAATCAGCGATGACGCAGACGATTCCTCCGTTGAAGACTACAGAGAAATGAACAACAAGGCGGAAAGCCATCTTTCTGACATTTTGTTGGAGTTTGTAGCAAAAATTTAACAAAAGGTATTGCCAAACAATGTTTTCATTGATATAATAAAATTAACACTTTATTAATAAAACGATAGGGATGATATCAATGAAAAAATCATTTTGCGCTTTTCTTTGCGTTCTTGTTCTCTTATGCTCGGTTGCCGTTGTCGGCTTTGCAGAGGAAACGGAAACCAATCTTTCCTATGTTGAGCCGTCTGCAGACACCACCCTTGAAACCAAAAGTCCGATTGAAAACGCAATCTCAGAAGTAATCGGAGATGAGCTTGTTGATATCGGAGAGGAACACGACATAGACAAGAAAATGTCTTTTCTTGAAAAAATCACAAAAACTATCCGTGATTTATTCGGAAAGCTTGCTGATTTTGCCAATGAGATTTCAGCAAAGTTCAGAACACTTCTGGAAGAGAACAACTTATTGAAATTAAAATAACCACACAAAAAGAGCCGGTCGTTTTTGACGGGCTCTTTTTTGTTTGTTGCATATATACTTGGTATCTTTTATACCTGACTTTTCAGGCAAAGGAACAAAGACATCAGAATCTCAGGCTCTTATCCTCACCGATTCCGCTCATTCCGTCAAGAATATACTTGTTTCCGTCCGGGTCGCAGACAAAGCCTGAAAGTGTTCCGAAAGTAACATGATAGTTGATGTCAATGATTCCGGCAGCAACACGCATGATGAAGCGGTCTCCGATGTCGAAGATGATGTCAACCATTCCGTGCTCATCGAAAATGTGCCACTTGTTATACTCCGGATGCTCAAAGCGTACGGGGGTCAAAAGCGTTGTGTTGCCCTCAAACCAGATGAGGTTTTCGTTATAATCGTCCTGGTTGATTGACTGATTCCTTGTGAGGTTGAAGCCGAAGAACTTTCTCTCGCCGTTTATGTCCATCTTGCCCATGGTGGTAACCCAGTCGTAATGGGCAACATAGGGATAGTAGCCTCTGTGGTCGTCGATAATTGCAGTGCTTTCCTCGTCTGTTTCATACCTGACGCCGTTGAACTCCACCCAGCCCGAGAGCTTGAAAAGGTCTTTCTGTGAATACAGCGGACGGTTTTTGCCGAACGGAATTGAAACAATGCTCGGAAGCGAAACACGGTTGAGCTCAACATCATAGCTGACAGAACTGCCGTTCTTTGCGTCCTTTGCACTGCCGGTTACAAAGGCCTGACCTTTTTCAAAGTGATTGACACATTTGAGAACAACATTCTTTCCCCTTGATTCGGAAGCATCACCGTTGAGGAGCGTTTTTGAAATTACGGCACTGCTCTTCGGGAACATATCCTGGAACTTTGTGACTTTCTTGCTCTTTTTGTCATAGACAAGAGTAAGACCTGTTCCGAAAACGCCCATATCGCAAACAGCGGTGAGAACGATGATTTCCTTGAGATTAAGCTCAACGGCTTCCCAAAGGGTGAGTTTTACTTTGTTGAGTGCGTTCGGGAACTTTGAAGGCTTGTTGACTTTGAGAAAGTCCATGTGTTCAAATTCCTTGTCAAAGGTTCCGAAATATGCGTTGCCGTTTGCGTCAACAACATTTTCCGGGGTGGGAACGGCTTTCCTTTTTTCGGAAAGCACATCATAAAATGTCATAAGTATTTCCTCCTTGAGCCTTGCAAAGGCAAGACTGTTAAATCTTTCCTTAATTATATACTTACTGAATATACTATGTCAATATTGTATCGGTTTTTACTGTCCGGATTGAGTTCTGAGTTGTTTTCCATGTTCCCGTTCACGCTTTGAAAAAATGCAGCCGCAGTAATCTTGTCTGTAAAGACCGTAATCCGTTGAAAGCTCAACGGAGCGCTTGTAGCCGTTTTTCTTTTTGAAGTCGGAGGGAAGGTGACGGATTCCGAATTTTCTTCCTGCTTCTTCACCGATTTCGTTGAGCTTCTGTGCATTTTTGAGCGGACTTATCGTAAGTGTTGTCGTGAAATAATCAAAGCCGTTTTCCTCTGCGTACCGTGCAGCCCGTTCAAGACGCAGTCTGAAGCAGGCGAAGCAGCGCTCCGAGCCCTCTCCTGCCTGTTCAAGACCTTTGACTGCGGAATAAAACTCCTCAGGTTCGCCTCTCATTTCAACGAGGGAAACAGGATATTTTGCAGGGAGAGCAGAAATAAGTCTTTTTTGCTCACCGACTCTGCGGTCATATTCCTCAGCAGGATAGAGGTTGGGGTTATAGTAAAGCACGGTGATTCTGAAATGTTGAGAGAGATATTCAAGGCAATAGCTGCTGCACGGAGCACAGCAGGAATGCAACAACAAAGACGGTACAATGCCGTTTTTTTTGTTCTCCTCAATTATTTTTTCAAGCTCTTTCTGATAGTTACGGATTGTTTTCACAAAGCATAGCCTCCAGAATTTCCGCTGCGTCAGAGACAAGCTCAACGCAGGGGCGCTTTTTGTAATACTCCGCTGTTCTTTCGTCCGGTGTTGAGCTTTCCTTGACGCTTTCATCCAGACCGAGCAACTGACGGCAGACTATGAAACGGTTACGCTTTTTGAACTCTTCGGAAAATTCGCGTACCTTTTCATAAGCTTTTGCTTTCTGCGTTGCGTCATCACCGCCGAAAACAAAGCCCAGAACCATTGCCGCCCCGGAAACCGTTCCGCAGACCTCACGCTGTCTTCCGACTCCGCCGCCGAGACCCGTTGAAAGCCTTGCCGCAGCGTTTTCTGAAAGTCCGAGAATATCGGAAAACGCTGCAACAACCGACTGAGAACAATTCAATCCGGACAAAAAAAATTCCCTTGCTTTCTCTGCTCTTTTCATTATTACCACTCCAATATGTTAAAAATTACCGTTCAGATATTCAACAAGCGCCTCTGCGCTGTTTTCAACAAGTTCAATCGTGTTTTCCGGCAGACGCATATTTTCAAGATAATGCGAATCGGAATTGCGCAGGATAATCTTTCCGTGCGTTGCCGGATATTTTTCGGTATAAACTTTTTCGTCGGCATCCGGCGTCAGCTCAAAGCAGGAAACCTTGAGTTGGGGCGGAAATGTTCCGAGTGCGGAAATCACGCTGTATGACGAACGGTCAATGTGCGCCGGAAAGCAGACACCTCCGTACT
>JAEDHZ010000286.1 GCA_016292705.1 Clostridiaceae bacterium | reverse complement strand
TCTTTGCTTTCATAGGCATATTCACGGATAACAGCGGTTATTTTTCCACTGTCTGCCCGAGTTGACTCAACAGGCATGAAAACAAAAAGTTCAAAGAAAAAAAGAACAAGGCAGGACAACGCAACCGAACCGAAAACGGTCGGAAAAAGCGCACCCTGCCGCAGTTTTTTAATTGTCAGACATATAAAAAGGCAAAGCAATGAAACCGAAAAGACAACCAAAAGCAACAGCACACTTCCGCAGCTGCAAAGAACAAAAAGCGAAACAAGCATTGAAAAACCGACTGCTGCCAACGGTCTTTTCATTTCCAACTTTTCTCCCACCTTTTTATCCGATTTTGCCGACCGGACAGGTTTTCCCCGAACGGCCGGCAAGAGTTATTCAGTCTTTGAAAAACAACGGAAGCTTTTCAAGGAAAATGATGTCATCCCTTTCAGCAGCATCGCCCTCGGCAAGGACTGCAGCCTGACCGACTATGTTGGCATCAAACTTTTCAACAAGAGCACGCACGGCAAGCAGAGACTCGCCTGTGCTGATAACATCGTCAACGATGAGTACACGGTTTCCGCGAAGCTTTTCACCCTCGTTACCGTCAAGGAATACTGTCTGAACCTTATCAGTGGTGATGGAACGGACATTGACAGAAACGGGATCCTTCATATAAAGCTTTGCTCCCTTGCGGCAAACAAAGTACGGCTTATTACTCTGCTTTGCCATTTCATAGGCAAGGGGTATACCCTTTGCTTCCGGAACAACGATGTAATCAAACTCCGGACATTTTTTGAGAAGCTCTTTTGCGGAGGCCACAGTAACTTCAACATCGCCAAAAATTACGAACGCGGCGATGTCAAGCTTTTCATTGATGCTGCAAAGTGGAAGCTCCCTTTCAAGTCCTGCGATTTTCATTTTATAGGTTGCCATATTTTTCACGCTTTCTACGAAATTTTGTTTTCCTCTTCAAATCAGCCTGCCGGCCATCCGAACTGTCTGCCGCCCATGAAATGGAAGTGCAGGTGCTTAACGGTCTGACCGCCGTCTTCTCCGCAGTTGTTGACAATGCGGTAACCGTTTTCAAGTCCAAAATCCTTTCCGAGCTTTGCGGCAACTTCAAAGATGTGGGAAATAATTGCACTGTTGCTGCTGTTGATTTCTGCGGCGGATGTGATATGTTCTTTCGGGATAATCAGAACATGAATCGGAGCCTGGGGTGCAAGGTCATTGAACGCAATAACCGTATCGTCCTCATATACCTTTGTTGTCGGTATTTCACCGTTTGCTATTTTGCAAAAAATGCAATCCATAATTTACCTCCTGTCGATATCAGTCTTTATTTTCGGCCTTTGCTGTTTTTGATTTCTTCCTTTTAACCAAAACAATAATAAGAACAATGGCAAGGATAACCGCAACGAGCGGAAGGAACACCGAAAGAGGACTCGGATATAACTCCGAAACATTGTCCGCCGTAAGCAGTGTTCCGTCAAGCTCAAAATCATTGAGCATCTTTTCAACCGCAGCCTTATCCTCATCAGTGGTGAGGATACATTCAAGTTCCACAATCAGGTCCTTTATTGAAAAGAAATAGAAGTCCGAATCAAAGGAAACACTGTATGAGCCGTCCTTTGATTTTTTTGTTGTTTCGCAACCGATATGAAAGCCCGAAACATGGTCGAAGCTTTTCTCTGAATACTCGTATTTACCGTACTTGATTTCATATCCGCTGTTTACCGTATCGTTGTTAACAGTTTTCTGAAGCTCACTGATGTATGATTCAGCAAACTCCTTTTGAGTCTGCTCGTCAGCACCGAGATAAAACAAAAGTCTTGTGTTATGATCCATGTTGACGATGATTGACGAGCCGGTATCTTCATTTTTCCATTCCATGTAACCGTTTGATGTTTTAACTTCATTAAAACTGGCCGGTCTGTTAAGCTTATAATACTTTCCGTTCCAAAGGGCAAGGCTCGGAATTGCCGTGAAGCACAGCAAAACGGCAGTGAGCAAAACAGCTAAAACTTTTTTCATATTGATTCCTCCATTTTTAACTTGTATTT
>JAEDHZ010000285.1 GCA_016292705.1 Clostridiaceae bacterium | reverse complement strand
ACCCGTGAGTTTCAGCTTCTCCAGTATCTTATGGAAAACGCCGGAAAGGTTCTGACTCGCGAGCAGATTTTCAGCCATGTATGGGATACCGAATTCGGCGATATTGGAACCGTTGCGGTCAACATCAAGAGCATCAGAGACAAGCTTGACCCGAACAATGAATACATCAAGACTGTCTGGGGTGTAGGTTATAAATTTGTTAAGACCCACTGAGACGGGCAGGGGCTGAAAAATGACTAAGGACAGAAAAGCAAATCTTGTTGTTATATTGCTTTTCCTGGGTGTTATCATTGCATTTGCATATTCATATAACGCCTCCGTTACTACCGCCGTTACAGACTCGGCATATAACGATGAGGAAAGCCTGAAAAAGTATAACAACGAAATTGTTGAAAAGCTTGTCAACACGGACAGCATCAATGAGTGGTCTGAGATTGTTGAGCAGTATCAGGATATCGTAATTGTTATTGAAGATAGCTCAAACGAGGTTGTGACACGCTCAAAGGACAGGAACTGGTCTGCGCTTGATGTCAAGGTCAGAACAGCGTTTAAATATAAGAACAAAGCGTACATGATAGTTTCCTCTGTTTATCTGCTGCGTGATTATACTGCAGACAGCAAGGAGCTTGTCAAGTTCATTTTTGTTGAGTTCTTGATCGGACTTTCGGCGCTGATTCTTCTGATTTTCATAATATACACAATGATGCTCAGGCCGTATCGTGAGTTTTATCAGCTAATCGAGGAATATGAGCGTGGAAAAACGCTTTCAAAGCATCATTTCAGAGGTTATATCGGGCATGTTTATGACCGCTTTGTTTCCTTGACCCGAAATCTTGAACATCAGCAGCAGAATCAGCAAAGAATAATTGCCTCAATTTCACATGATATAAAAACTCCGCTGACTTCAATACTCGGCTATGCTGAGCGCATCAAAAGCGGAAACATCAGCGAGGAAAAGAGGCTTCGCTACCTGAACACCGTCTATGAAAAGGCTGTTGAAATTCAGTCGCTTGTTGATGAATTTGATGAATACCTGAGCTATAACCTTGAAAAGCAGGTTCATACCGAAAAAGTGGATACCCCGACACTAAAGCGTGCTTTAGAACATGAGTATGGAGCCGAGCTTGAGATGGAGGGTATTGCTTTCAGAATCAGCAATAATGCCGAAAAGGCAAGCGTGATGATTGACCGTATAAAGATGCGCCGTGTTTTCGGAAATATCATCGGAAACAGTGTCAAGCACATGCTTACGGATGACAAGAGGATTGAGATTACGATTAACTGTGACCGTGACACTGTTTATATCAATGTCAACGACAGCGGCGAGGGCGTTGAAGATGAAAAGCTTGAAATTATCTTTGAACCTCTCTATACCTCGGATGAGGGCAGGAAGGTTGCCGGACTCGGTCTTGCAATCTGCCGTGATATTGTTGAAAGTCACGGCGGCAGAATCTATGCAAAGCATTCGAAACTCGGCGGTCTTGAAGTTTGCATTGAGCTGAATAAAGTCAAGTGATTCAAACTGTTCGCGGATGAAATGGGTGGTGTCACTAATTAAAAATCACAAGATACTAACTTCCTTTGTTATCGTTATGGTTTCGCTTTGCATGGTTGTTTTTTCAGCTGGATATTATTTTCTGAACAAAGTCAACATTACCGATTCAAGCGAAACAGTTCTGACTACCGATGCCGGATTTGAAAGCAGCATTGCTGCGGAAAACAACCTTCCGGACTTTTCAGTCCTTGAAAGAATCGATAAAAAAGCAATAGCAGATGCAAATGAAAAAATCAGTCAGAACATTGACAACGGCTGGATCCGGAAAAGCGATGATGTTTTTAACATTCTGCTTCTCGGAACAGATTACGGAACCGGAAAGTCCTCCTACGGACGGTCTGACGCAATGATATTGCTGTCTGTAAATAAGGCGGTTCAAAAGGTAAAGCTCATTTCATTATCAAGAAATATTTATGCCGCCATTCCCGGGTTCGGTAATTCAATGATCAGTCATGCGCATATTTTCGGCGGTCCCGCTTTGGCAATAAAAACAATTG
>JAEDHZ010000284.1 GCA_016292705.1 Clostridiaceae bacterium | reverse complement strand
AGGGCTGTTTTGCGCTTTTCCTTGCCGAAAATGTCCGGAATATAGACATGAGTAATTTTGTCCGGCGGAATAATTGAGGAAATAAAGTTTCTGATAACAAAGCCTGCGCCGTCGCTGTCCGTCAGAACAATGATTCCCTTTTCTCCCGCAAGGCGCAAAAGGAGCTTTTGCTTTTCCTTGTCTTTGAATATTCCGAAGCCGTCGGTTTTGATGATAAGGGTGTCAATAATATTTGAAAGTTTAATAACATCATATTTTCCCTCAACAATTACAGGTCTGTCAAGCTTAATCATGTTTTTCTCCGTTTGCAATGAGCATGAGTTTTATCATAAGCTGCTCAATAATAAGTGTCTGAGCCGTGCCGGTACTTTTGAGCTTTGCGTCCGCCTTGTTCAGTTCGTCGAGGCAGGCACGCAAAGAAGAAAGCTCAAGCTTTGCTGCGTCACGGGCGGCATAATTGAGAGCAAACTCACGACCTTTATAGTTGAAAAGGGGAGCCAGTGGCTGAGCAGTTCCCGTGCATTGACAGGCAACCTTTGCCCGGTACATATCAACATAAGTTCCGATTATCGAACCGAGGATATAGTTCGGTTCGGTTTTGAGGGTTATGAGAGAATCAAGAATGAAATATGCTTTTTCAAAGTTGCCGCCTAAGAGGGCTCGTGTGAGGGAACTGACCTTTGCGTCAACGGTTTTGACGGCAACTGCGTCAATGTGCTGCTTTGTAATTTCACCGCCGGCGGCATAGTTGCATACCTTTGCAAGCTCGTTGAGAAGAACACTGAAGTCGTCGCCGACGCAGGAAACGAGGTACTGTGCCATCTGCGCAGAGAGAACCGCACCCTGCTTTGCGGCTGAAGAAATGAGTGGCTTGATTAGCTCATTCCCTTTCCTGCGGTTGAGCTCGCAAACCGCACCGAACTTTTCAAAAAGGGCAATTGCCTTTTTCCCGTTCTTTCTGTTGAAAGAAGAACCTGTTTGCAAAAAGACAAGAACACAACTGTCCGAAAGCTGTTCAAAGGAAGCGGAAAGAGCCTTTGAATCCTTTTCCGTCAGCGATTCAAGCTTATAATCCTCAACAATAACCATGCGTCGTTCGCTGAGCATCGGCAGGGTGAGAGCACGGTCAAAAATTGTCCGCAGTTCAGTGGTTTTTCCGTCAAAGCGGTCAAGATTAAGGCTTTCAAAGGCCTTGTCAACTGCGTTCTGAGAAAGGAGATTCACATATTGCGCTTTGAGATAGCTTTCGTCTCCGAAGAAAAGGTAGACCGGGAAAAAAGCTTTTTCTTTGATGTGCTTTCGCAACTCCTTTTCGTCAAACGATGCCATAACTCAACCTCCTTTGAATTTATCTGAACTTTAGAATTATAACTGTTTTGCTCCGTGATATCAAGGCTTTTTCTGCTTTTCCCTTCGAGTTTTTGCAAGCTCAAGCAAAAGCGGCTTTTTGTTTTCGGCTTTGCCTTCGATCACTTGTTGAACAAGGTAATCGAGCATTGCTCCGATATCTTTTCCGCAAAGACCGAGAGAAAGCATATCGGTTCCGTTGACATCGAGATTTTTCAGAGAAAAACACTCGCTTTTTTCAAGAATTTTCTTTGCCGTTTCTTCAAGGTAATCAAAGTTCTTCTGCCTGAAGCGGAACTTTTCGCTTTGCGAAAGGTTGTCCGCACGCTGAAGCTCAACGAGGTCAAAAAACATTTCACTGCCGAGGCGGTTGAGCTTTTTCTTCACCGTAACCTCATCGCATTCAATTGGGGTGTCATGGATTTTAACAAGTTTTTCAACTTTCTGAACAGTACTGTTTTCAAACCTCAGTCGCTTCAGTTCATCGTTTGCAATGAGTGCACCTCTTGGCGCATGGGAATAAAAATGTCCCGTTTTGTTTTCGTCAAGCGAAAAAACAAGCGGTTTTGCGCAATCGTGGAAAAGGGCGGCAAGGCGCAGGTGAAGAACCGGACGGACATTTTTGACAACATTCACCGTATGCTCCCAGACATCAAAGCAGTGGTGTTCATTGTGCTGCTCAAAGCCTTGCATAGGCCCGAGGCAG
>JAEDHZ010000283.1 GCA_016292705.1 Clostridiaceae bacterium | reverse complement strand
CGGAAGCGTTCTGGTCACAGTCAGCGTAAAACCGGAGCTTTTCTATAGGATTCTTACCGAAAAGACCGGACTTGAGATAAATGACGAACAACAGCTCATGAGCGACATTATTGAGCTTTCAAGAATTAAAAAGGAATATGAGCATTTCAAGGGCGCAATAGAAGATTGCAGAAACACAGGCTACGGAATTGTTATGCCAACCATGGAAGAACTGACCCTTGAAGAGCCGGAAATCATGAAGCAGGGTGGCCGCTACGGAGTGCGGCTCAAGGCGCAAGCACCGTCAATACACATGATGCGCTGTGACATTGCAACCGAGGTTGCACCCATTGTCGGAACTGAAAGCCAGTCAGAGGAACTTATAATGTACCTGCTCAAAGGTTTTGAGGAAGATCCCTCAAAAATCTGGGAGTCGAACATTTTCGGAAAATCGCTCAGCAGTCTTGTTAACGAGGGCCTGCACAACAAGCTTTATAAAATGCCGACCGATGCACGCATGAAGGTTCAGGAAACGCTTGAACGGGTAATAAACGAGGGCTGCAGCGGATTGATTTGTATTATACTCTAAAAAATCTGCGGGCGGCATCGGTTGCCGCCCGTTTCGCTTTGCATTATGGTAGCCGGCACAGCCGGAAAAACCGCACTTCAGATTGTTCATTTCAGCTGCAAATAATAATCAACCGCACGGGATTTCCGTGCGGTAAACTGTTTTAAAGCTTGAATTCATCCTCGCTGAAATCCGTATTCAGCTTCGGTCTTTTCGGAATACGCTTGAGAGGATCATAAACAAAGCCTGAACAGCAATCATCAAGCGAAACAATGCCGTGCTTTTTGCAAAGCACAACACTTTTGTCAAGGGGAATGGTGCCCTTCAGGCAGTGCCCACAGCATTTTTCATAGCTCTTGCCGTCAAAAAGCTTTTGTTTCATAAGCGTCCTCCTCGGTTGAATTCGCTTATCATTATAGCACATCAAAAAGCGCATTTCAACCCAAATTATTGTTCTCTTTTTGCTTTCTTGAAACGGCAAAGTTGTTTCCGAGCATCAGCAGAACACACATGGCAATCAGGCATATTGAAAGCGGAAAGCATGAATTATAGGAAAACGAAAGCACCGTTCCGCTTCCGAGGAATGTCGGAACCGCCTGCGGAAAAAAACGGAGCAAGACTGAGCAAACAACGCATGAAAGCGCACCGTGAAGCACACGGAAAGCGAGGAAGACAGCAACGCTGAGTTTTGAGCGTGTAACATCCTCCATGACCTGAAAATGGGTGCAAAGTCCGCCCCAACCGACGATTCCGGCAATTGCTTCAATCGGAAGTCCGCAGCAGCGGTTGCAGCCGCAGGTGACCTCAAGCAGTGCGCCGCAGAGCATTGAAGCTGATTCTCCGGGAAACAGTTTGTCAGTAACGCAAAGCACTGAGGAGAAAAAGAGAACGGAAAAACAAATGAAAAGCATTGCCCGTCCGCTTGAGGCGATTGCACCGACAATGATCTTTGAAGGCGGAGCAAATTGAACATCGTCGCTTTTGACAGTATCTTTCCCGTCTGCATCGCTTATTCTGACAAGCCTTGAAAAAACTCCGAGGAGCAGTGAAGAAATAATCACGGAAAAAAAGATTATTGCACCGCTTGTTTTTGAACCGAGCATCATTGCGCCGACGGCACCCACCGCAAACGATGGCGAGGGGTTGACGGCAAAAAGGAGAATCCGTCGGTAATCACGCTGCGGAAGCCGTCCTTTTTCAAAAAGCTGTCGTGCACAAAATGCAGCTGTCGGATATCCGCCGATGATGGAGATGGCAATGGGGCAAAGTGCTTCGCCGCTCAATGAAAAAATTAACTCGGTAGGTTTTCTGAAAACTTTGCCGAGCTTTTCACAAATTGAGCTTGAAGCAAATATTGAGGAAACAACCATGAACGGAAAAAGTGACGGAATAATCACCTCAAGGCACAGAGAAAGCCCCTCGCTGACGCTCTTTGCTGTTTCTGTCGGATAGACCAGGAAGAAAAATGAAAGCAGGAACAGTAAAAATCCGCTTGCCGCAAAGCGCAAAAGAGC
>JAEDHZ010000282.1 GCA_016292705.1 Clostridiaceae bacterium | reverse complement strand
TTAACAGTAAAGTTATTTTCATCCCATAAGGAGAAAGATTATGAAAAAAATTATCAGAAGAATATTTCTCTGTCTGCTTGCCGTTGTGGTAATTGCCGGTTCCGCAGGAGCATACTATCTCTTCGGCAGAAAAGGTCCGGGAATAGAAGGAAAAATTGTTGTTACCGATGCACAGGGCAATTCATACCTTGCTGTTGTTGACAACAAAAGCGGAGAAACAATGGTTGCGGTCACTGATGCCAACGGAAATATCGGTGCTGCTGTTACCGACAGCGCCGGCAACATCGGTTCAACTGTTGCCGACCTCAACGGAGTTGTCAACAAAGAGGATCTGCCGACAAACTACACCGGCCCGAGCATTGATGTCACGGTTAACGGCAATGATTACACCGGAGTGATTGATTCAAACGATCCGAACACTCAAAGCACAACTGCTCCAACAACTGCAGCTTCAACGGCTGAAAACACAACTGCTGCTGACACAACCGCAAACAATGTTCCCGAAAGCACAACAAGCAGCAACCAGACCACCACAACAAAGAATCAGGATGAAAAACTCACTGCATACAGAATTGAAAAGTATCAGAAAATCTTTTCCGGCGGAACATATCTCATGGAGTTCACCACAAACGATGCAGATCTTGGTGACACGCCTATAACGGCTGCGGTTAAGAACAACAACATTTACATCAAGACCAAAATTCAGTCCATGAACTGCAAAATGCTTTATATTGCAGGAACGGGCGGAAAATCAGGCACAACCTATCTCATCATTGACGACTTCAAGAAGTACTGCAAAATGCCTGACGACTTCATGGACGGCAATGACATGGACATGAGCAACCTCATGGGCAGCGCAGACAGCGCAAGTTCCAAGAATATCACCGTTTCAAAGGTCTCAACCAGCAACAAGACCCTCATCTGCGAAAGCTACAAGGATAAGGACGGAACAACTATCAAATATTACTTTGACGGAGAAACCCTTGTCCGCCGGGACAATGTCAACAAGGACGGAACGGTTGATTCAACATTCATTTCACGCATCACTACGGATGTTCCCGATTCACTCTTTGAAATTCCTAAGAATTACGGATATCTCAATCTCTCTTTCCTCAGCGGACTTATGGGAGACAATTGAGGTTTACGCAATGCAAACAGTTTTACGGGCGGTACTTGAGACCGCCCGTTTTGCATAGCTGTTTTCATTTGTAAGTGCCGGCTTTCCTTTTCCGGGTTATCTCAGGTAAGGAAGCCTTTTTTGCTGTTCTTTATGTGAGGGTTCCACTGTTTTTGAAAAACGAAGCACTAAATCATTGAATTATCCGTATCTTCCTGAATCGGGAATAATGAGACGCTTTCATTCTTAAAAGCGCAGCAAAACCCATTACATTAAGAACGCATTCAAGAGACACAGGCAGTCCAATGCTATGCCATGCCGTAAAGAGGTAAAAAAACAAACCAAAAACCCGACTCGGTCTGAGTCGGGTTTTTGGCAGAGAGAAAAAAATGAAAAAACAAACGTGGCAGCCTATACTGCCGGGGAGAGTTTGTGGAAGCTGTCAAAAATTATCGGTGCACATTCCGGTTTTCTTCAAAGGGAAGCATATTGAAAATGCGTTTGTCTTTGTCAACCATACTTATCGGCGTTTCCGGAACAAGAAGATGTATCAGTGAAATAAAGTTATTGCTGTTTTCTCCGGGGAAACCGACAACAAGCAACAGAGGCTTTGTTTTTGCCATGTGCGCAGCAATTGTAAGGTCAGGATCATCGCTGAAATAGACCGCCATTTCGCCGCCGGCGGTTCTCACCGACTGGAAAAGGGTATCAAGCATCTGGGGACAATCCTTCTGCGTTTCGCCGTTGAGGGGAAGGACCGTAATGACCTGAAGCTCCGCATCGTTCCTTTCGGCAAGCACCTTGCCGGCTTCGATGAGATTTCTGGAGCTTTCCTGCGGCGTTACGCAAACGAGGACGTTGTTGCGTCCGTTCATGTAACCACCTCCTGATTACAGTTATATGATAACCTGAATACCTAAATACAACTTAAAACGAAAAAAGTTTT
>JAEDHZ010000281.1 GCA_016292705.1 Clostridiaceae bacterium | reverse complement strand
CCAAGAATATGAATATGTATCGTGACAATATCTGGTGTATGTTCATGCGCAACAAGTATGAATGGAGTCACCAGCCTTGCATGTGGTTTGAGATTATGCCCGGTTGCTATTCGATAGGCGTTGGCTTCTTTCATACTGATACAGTGTTTCTCGAATACTATCGGGATGTGTTCCGGGAAAATCAGGATGCGTTCAAAGCGGCATTGGAAAGTGTTTTTTCAGTAGGTGCTGAAAAGGCCATTGAACGATATGCCAAGGATAAGCCCGGTGAAGTGTCAAAGGAACTTTCGGATTATTACAACGCAAAGAACATTTTCTTTATCAAAACAAGTTTTGATTTAGAACCCCTTTTTAACGGCAGTGTTCTGGATGAATTGCGTAACACAATTTCAGCCTATACTCAAATGTATAAATTTTTATTGAAAGCAACAGAAAAGTATATATCCGAGAAAGGAAGATGAATAATGTCAAGATATGAACTCTATAGAAAACTGAAAAGCGGAACCGATATCAGAGGCGTTGCTGTTGAAACAGAGAAATCATCAGTTCAGCTTGACGATTTGGCAGTATATGATCTTACCTGCGGATTCTGTGAATGGCTTTTGAAAAACGGCGCTTCTCTTTCGGGAAAAATCGCTGTCGGTCACGATTCACGCATTTCGGCAGAAAGAATAAAAAAGCAGGTAATTGCGGCACTTTGCACATACGGCTTTTATGTTTATGATTGCGGGCTTTCCTCAACGCCTGCAATGTTTATGACAACTGTTGACCTCAATTGTATTGCTGCCATTCAGATTACTGCGAGTCACCATCCGTTCGACAGGAACGGGCTGAAGTTTTTCACAAAGCACGGGGGACTTGACAGCGGTGACCTCGATGCTGTGATTGAAAACACACGAACCTGCGTTTTGCCGAAAAAGCATCGGTTTTCAATTGAAAAGTTTGATTTCATGTCTGTCTATGCAAAAAGACTTCGTGATATGATTTGCAGTGAAGTTAACGCAGACGAATTTGAAAAACCACTCCTCGGTTATAAAATTGTTGTTGATGCCGGCAACGGTGTGGGGGGCTTTTATGCAACTGAGGTTCTTGCAAAACTTGGTGCCGACATCACCGGGAGTCAGTTCCTGACACCTGACGGTATGTTCCCGAACCATGCGCCAAACCCGGAAAACAAAGAAGCAATGAAGTCAATCAGTGATGCTGTTCTCAGGAATAATGCGGATCTCGGTGTGATTTTTGACACCGATGTTGACAGGGCAAGCTGTGTTGATGAAAACGGAACGGAAATAAACCGGAATCGACTTGTTGCCCTTGCCTCAATAATTGCACTTGAGGGTAACGATGGAGGAACAATTGTTACCGATAGCGTAACTTCAACAGGACTTACAGACTTTATAAATAAAACACTTGGCGGAGTTCATTACCGGTATAAGCGAGGATATCGGAATGTTATCAATGAGCAGTTGAGACTCAACCGAGAGGGTTTCAACTGTCCGCTTGCAATTGAAACATCAGGACACGCAGCGTTCAGGGAGAACTACTACCTTGATGACGGTGCTTATCTAATAACAAAGATTGTTATCAAAATGGCACAGATGGGCAAAAAGGGTATGAAACTTGAATCTCTGATTGCTGATCTGAAGGATCCTGAAGAAGCCTGCGAGTTGCGCCTAAAGATTAAAGAAGAGGATTTCAGAGCTTACGGTAACAGTGTTATTGCAGCTCTTGAAGAATATGCCAAAGGAAGAAACGGTTGGAAAACCGCTGAAGACAACCGGGAGGGTATTCGTGTTTATCTTGACAAGGAACATGGTAACGGTTGGTTTTTGCTGCGTCTGAGTGTTCATGATCCGATAATGCCGTTGAATATTGAAAGCGATTCACAAGGCGGATCAAAGATGATTGCGAAAGAACTCTATTCCTTCCTCGAAAACCTGGATGGTCTTGATACCAATGTCGTGCAAGACTTCATCGCATAATTAAAAATTACTGATAATAAGGAGCGAAAGGCAATTTGAAAAGGTTATCAACTGCTGTCATATTACTGACCATAATTGCTGCCGGATT
>JAEDHZ010000280.1 GCA_016292705.1 Clostridiaceae bacterium | reverse complement strand
CCCAATGTAATTTCCACTCTCTCCTTACTGTGGAATTTACTTTGGGAATTCACGATTTAAAATATTTTAATGTTTATGCAGTTTTTAAAAATATACCACAGGGGTTGTAACACGACACGGCTGTCAGCGTATAATGAGGATGAAAGCAGGACGGAGAACAAAGCAACCGGGGGTTACCGAAATTTGTTCACCGCTCCTTTTGAAAGGAGGTCAGACAATGGCTTGCAATAACTTGTTCGGCTCAAACAGCTGCTCTTGGATCATTCTCCTTCTCATCATCTCATGCGTATTCGGCGACGGTATGTTCTGCTCAAACAACTCGAACTGCTGTGGCTGCGGATGTGGCTGCGAAAACAACTATTCAAACAACAACTGCGGCTGCGGTTGCTGACCGGAGAGCCGCAAAGGCTCCGGAAAAACGCTGAATTTCCTCCAAAGCCAAAAAGCAGACCGCCGCTTTTGCGGCGGTCTGCTGCTGTCCGGAATAACGGTAAAGAATGCTCACATAATGTTGAACAGATTCTTGAGCAGCCAGAACAATGTGTTGAAAAGGTTAAGGAGCTTTCGCCAGCTGATTTCGGTGGGATTGTTCTCGGCGGAAAGATCAAGCTCAGTAACCTTGCTCAGAAGCAAGCTGTTGCTTTCATATTGCAGAAACTGAGAATACTGCTCATCGCTGTTGACCGTGAATTGCTCTTTAGAGTGGAAAATCTTCATTATGAGCTCGTTCACGGAATTCGGGAAAACATCGTGGGGCAAGTCTTTGATGAACCATGTGTAATCAGGGAAAAGGCAGGTTGAAGCATCAACCTTGAGGTCGGGGGAAAGGTACTTTTCCTTTCCGGCCTTTTTCTGGGCCATTATATATGAGTCCGGAAGAAGTTGCCTGATATCGGCACAGGTTGCACCGTATGATGCCGATTCAAGCTCAACAAGGTCATCGGCCTGCATCATGCAGTCTTTGAAAAGCGGAGCAAGCTGGATGTTGTATTTTGAAATGACCGCAACTTTCATTCCCTGCTGCTGACACTTTTTAAGCGTCTGAGGGAATTTCTGGAAAACATTATAATGATACCAGTCGATTTTTTCAACAAGCTTTGCATACTTTGCCTTGCCCTCAAAAACAACTTCCTTTGCTCTTTCGTAATAGTCATCCCTGACCATTGACCAGAAGCCCGGACATGTTCCGTAAACGGCAAGAACAATTCTCGGATAGAGTGTTCTTGCAATGTCTCGGTATGCTTTTTCAACATTGTCAATAACATAATCAGTAAGATAGAAGGATTTGCTCAACTTATATCCGAGTGTGACGAGGCTGCGGGTAAGGTTGTCAGAACCGTCGGTGGGACTGGTTTTGAGATATTCGTCGCCGTACTCCTCAATCGCTTTGCAGTCAAAAATAACATCGCCGGTGAAGAAAGCACTAATGGGAATAACTCCCTGGTTTGCCGCAGCATAAAATACGGCGGTATCGACCTTTGAACAGCCGTACATGGTGAGGTATGCGCTGACAATGGTTGAACCGAGGCAGCGGCCGATGAGCTGAACCTTTCTCTTGCCGGTGGCCGCAAGCACCTTGTTTATGTATTCGTTGAGAAGCTTTGCATTGACACGCGGGTCAATGCGGCTGTCATAGCTGAACTGATAATCGGTGATTGTGAAGTTTGAGCTTTTTGCTTTGGGCTCGGCGTTAGGTTTGACATGGGTGCCGTTCGAGGCTTCGCCGTTTTCGTCAAGAACAAAGTTTTTGTATTCCTCCTCAACGAGATCGTAAATTGCATCGCTGAGCTCGTCCCAATCGCTGTTTGGCGAAACGAGGCTGTTTATCCATGCAGTTGCAAGATTGTTGACATTGTTTTTGATTGCCTTTTCAATTCCGTCCGACGGATAAATCTGTTGTTCGTTTTTGTCGTATATAAATGTGCCTCGTCCGATGACATATACCACAGGCAGGTCGTTTTCGTAATACGAAACAGCTGACGCCGCCGGAGAGAGGACGGTTGCGGCGCAAATCAGAGCAAGAAACAGCGAAAAGATACGGTTGATTTTTCGTTTCATGAGTTTTTGGCCTCCTTTTTCTTAAAAAATCTCAA
>JAEDHZ010000279.1 GCA_016292705.1 Clostridiaceae bacterium | reverse complement strand
TTTTTCAATTTTTTCTACCTGTTTTCAACCGGATTCTCAAAGCGGATCTTTCCCGAATATATCTGACAGCAGTGAGCAGCTTGTTTTGAAAAATAAGCTGTTATTCTTGACACTTTTCCCTTGCTCATTTATAATAGTATTTGATAATTATTTTTTTGAGGAAATCCTTATGATATCAAAACTCTTTGGGGATAAGCCGTTCTGGCGCATCACCTTCCGGCTCGGCTTTCCGATCGCCGTCCAGAATATGCTGACAAGCTCCTTTGCAATTGTTGATACTCTCATGGTGAGCAGGCTCGGTTCAGTTGCGCTCTCCTCAGTCGGTATGGCAGGTCAATGGAGCTGGTTCATGAGCATAATCAGCTTCGGCATCTGCTCCGGTATGTCGGTTTTTACTTCTCAGTATTGGGGAATCGGCAACCACAAGGCAATGCGCCGTGTTCTCGGAATCTCGCTTTTTTGCATTGCGGTTCTTTCCGCCGTCTTCTTTTTCCCGGCGTTTCTTGCTCCGGAAAAAGTCATTTCAATCTTCAACACAGATCCGTCTGTTGTTGCCTCCGGCAGCAGATACATGAAAATTGCCTGCCTTTCATATCCGGCAGTGGTCCTTACTGTTATTCTTTCGGGATTTTTGCGCAACATTGAAAAGGTCAGAATTCCGATGTATGTTTCAATGGTCACAACTGTCCTTAACGCAGTTTTTAACTACGGACTGATTTTCGGAAAATTCGGTCTTCCGGAAATGGGTGTTGCCGGTGCGGCAACCGCAACCTGCATCTCCTCGTGGTCAGGTCCCGCTTTACTCCTTGCAATTTCCGCTTTTCAAAAAAACGAACTTGTCCGTTCTCCGAAAGATCTTTTTTCCTTCAAACCCCGCCACCTGCTTGAATTTGCCCGCCGTGCCCTTCCGGTTGTTCTCAATGAATCGTGCTGGTCGCTCGGAATTGTTGTTCTCAATGTCATATATTCCAACATGGGATATGAATACTATGCGGCAGTCACAATGGTCAAAACCTTTTCCGATCTTTCCTTTGCTTTCTTTGTCGGCTTGTGCAACGCATGTATAATCATGGTCGGAAAATCCGTCGGTTCGGGAAAAATCCGGCTTGCAGTTGAAGACGCCCGGCGTTTTTCCTTTGTTGTTCCGCTTGTTGCCGTTTTTGTCGGTGCGCTGATGGTATTTTTCCGCAACGAGCTTGTTTCAATTTTCAACTTCGGCAACAACATTTCGCAGCTTTCAATCTCAACGGCGCTGCTCATCACTCTTTTCGTCGGCATTGAACTTCCGGTCAAGATGATTTCCTATGTCCAGGTTGTCGGAATTTTCCGCTCTGGTGGTGACACATTTGCCGCCATGCTCTGTGATGTCGGCTCGCTCTGGGCACTTGCAATCCCCTGCACCTTCCTTGCGGCAAGGGTATTCTCCCTGCCGTTCATTGCGGTATTCATCATTGCCTATCTTGCCGAGGATATCCCGAAAAGCATTTTCTGCATTATCCGCCACCGCTCGCTCAAATGGCTAAAGCCTGTTACCGAGGAGGGGCTGCGCGGAAAAGAGGAATATTTCAACTGATACACCAACAATAAATCACTTCGTTTTTCAAAGGAGGAAACACATAAATGAGTATACGAAAGAAAGTTCAGAAGCAAGTTATACGCGGCGTTTCAGCAATTGTCAACACCGTTGTCGACTCCGTTGCTCAGACAAAAAGCGGTGACGGCGGAAACGAAAGCTCGTCAGACGAGCTGTGTGCGCTTTGCCGCAAGGCCGGCGCAGAGGGAATCGTCCTTCTCAAAAACAAAAACGGAGTTCTCCCCCTTTCAAAGGACAGAGTTGTTTCCGTTTTCGGAAGAGTTCAGAAGGATTGGTTCTATGTCGGCTACGGCTCCGGAGGCGATGTCAATCCGCCGTATAAAATCAGCCTGCTTGACGGAATGAGAGCTAACGAAAACATTACCGTTAACGAAGAGCTTGCCGCCCTTTACGAGGAATGGTGCGAAAAAAACGCTCCCGAAGAGGCGTTCTGGGGCGCCTGGGAAATGAGCTATGACGAAATGCCGATTTCCAAAAGTGTTGTTCAGGCTGCGGCTCAG
>JAEDHZ010000278.1 GCA_016292705.1 Clostridiaceae bacterium | reverse complement strand
TATTGCAAAAAGCAGCCGTTAGCCTGCCGCCTTTTTCTGCACGGACAAAAAGGGAAAAATCACCGTCCATGCGGACTGCTGCGGATTTTTGTTTGTCCGCTTTGGCCGACGATTCCTCTGTCGGGTGAACAAAGATGGAAATTTTCTTGCAAGGGATAAAACCTGCCTTGGGTTTCTGCATACGGTTACGGCTGAAATTGAAAGCGAAAAGAGATTTTTGTGTAAAAAATTTTCCTTATCTGTTGAAATAAGGGGAATAATTTGGTATATTATCCTCGTGTGTTTCGATGCCCTTAACGGAGAATAAGTTTGGGCAGAGGGGTCTGCGAAAGACAAAACACATATTTTTTTGAATCGGAGAGAACGAAGATGTTTAAAACCGGCTTTGATAACGAAAAGTACATCAAAACACAGTCTGAACAGATACGCAAGCGCATTTCCCGTTTCGGTGGAAAGCTTTATATGGAGTTCGGCGGAAAGCTTTTTGACGATAACCATGCCTCAAGGGTTCTTCCGGGCTTTGAACCGGACAGCAAGCTGAGAATGCTTCTTGAGCTCAAGGACGAGGCGGAAATTGTCATTGCCGTCAGCGCAGGCGCAATTGAAAGCAAAAAGCTTCGCGGCGACCTCAACATTTCCTATGACATGGAAGTTCTGCGCCTGATTGACCTTTTTCGCAGCGTAGGACTTTATGTCGGCTCTGTTGTTATTACACAGTACAGCGGACAGGATTCGGCAGATGTTTTCAAACAGCAGTTGCTTGCGCTCGGTGTTCCGGTGTTCATTCATTATAAAATTGAGGGCTACCCCTCAAATGTGAAAAAGATTATATCCGAAACCGGCTACGGCAAAAACGAGTACATTGAAACCTCACGCCGACTTGTTGTTGTTACCGCACCGGGTCCCGGAAGCGGAAAAATGGCAACCTGCCTTTCGCAGCTTTATCATGAACACCTGCGTGGTATTGAGGCGGGCTATGCAAAATTTGAAACTTTTCCAATCTGGAATCTTTCGCTCGGTCACTCGGTCAATCTTGCCTATGAAGCGGCAACCGCAGACCTCAATGATGTAAATATGCTTGACCCGTTCCACCTTGACGCATACAATGTCAAAACCGTTAACTATAACCGTGACATCGAAATTTTTCCCGTTCTTCAGGCGATTTTTGAAAACATCTACGGCTATTCACCCTATAAGTCCCCGACGGACATGGGCGTAAACATGGCAGGCTACTGCATTTTTGACGATGAAGCTGTTTGCAGCGCTGCAAAGCAGGAAATAATCCGCCGTTATTACAAAGCTCTCTGCGACCGCAGAAAGGGCCTTGAGGTCACGAAGGAGATTGAAAAGCTTGAGCTTCTTCTGAACAAGGCTGACATCACTCCGGCTGACAGAAAGGTTGTTTTTTCTGCAAATAAAATTGCACAGGAGACCGGCGCACCTGCCGCCGCAATTGAGCTTGCGGACGGAACGGTGCTCACCGGAAAAACAAAGCAGCTGCTCGGTGCAGCAAGCTCGCTTGTTCTCAATGCGCTCAAGTACCTTGCAAAAATTGACGATGCAATTGAGCTTATTCCGTCAGAGCTTATTGAGCCGGTGCAAAGCCTCAAGGTCAATTACCTCGGAAACCGCAATCCCAGACTTCATGTTGATGAAATTCTTGTTGCGCTTTCCGTTGCTGCGGCAACAAACAAAAACGCCGCAAAGGCTCTTTCCTGTTTGCCGATGCTGAAAGGTGCACAGGTTCATTGCACGGTTATCCTTTCCTCTCCGGACAGCAAGATTTTTTCAAAGCTTGGTGTTGATCTCACCACTGAGCCGGACTATGAGAACGATAATTTGTATCACATATAAAATATACGAAACAAACCCGAGCAGCCGGAAACGGTCGCTCGGGTTTTTGAAACTTATGGGGTTATTCAGGCTTTTTTTCGGGTATTCCTTTTGGGTACTCTGACGGGCACCTTCAGCCTGTTACTTGCTCATTTCCCACGCATGATGATCGGTGTGCAAAAGGTGATGCGCTTTGTGGGAAAGCGGCTTTTCAAGGTAGTCGTTGTAAAGTGTCTGAATCTCCGGATTTGCGTGTGAATGGCGCAGGG
>JAEDHZ010000040.1 GCA_016292705.1 Clostridiaceae bacterium | reverse complement strand
GCTCATGGAAACAAGAAAAAAGAGAGGCTTGTCCGTTCTGAATTCCAGGTCATCCGAATCGGTCATGTCTGAATCAAGCTCAAGGGCAAAACTGTATTTACCGGATAACGGCGAAAGCTTTTCAAAGCGTTTGGTTATATATCCGGCAGCTTTTCCCTTTGTTCCGGTAAGAACAATTCCGTCAGCACCGAGCGAAAGAGCTTTTTTGATTTCTGATTCCTTTTTTGAAATATCAACTTCAAGGTATGTTTTTTTATCCTGTCCTATGAACTTTCTTAAATAGGCTTTCAGTGCCTTCTTCTTTTCCGGAGAAAGGGCTGAGCCCTTAGGAAAAGAAAAAGACTTCGTTCTGATAAAAACGCTTTCAAAAATGGAAGTTGAAAGATATGCGAGAGAATCCTCGCCTGTTTCCGCCTGCTCGGCAAAGCCTCCGGAAAGGGAAAAATCCTCATCCTCAACCAATCGCACAGCATTGAAAAGATTTTTTGCTTTTTGCTTTTTTGCGCCTTCGGCAATCATTCCGTTCACAGAAGACGGGTCATCCTTTTTCGTGCTGATATATCTGAACGCAAAAACACTGCTCAGAAGCATAATAATCACACAAACCGAAATAATCAGTATATTGCTTTTTTTCATTTCAGCTATCCTTTGATTTAAAAATATCAATTATTATATCATACTTTTTCATCTTTGCAAATCGCAAAAAGCAAGTTTTACTTTCAGTTCAAAAAATTCATCGAATAAAGGCAGTAGCCGTCATATCCGTTTTCCTCAAGATAATCAATCTGACGGGCAATGATGTCTTTGTTTTCAAGCCATTCGTTCTTTCCGCCCTCTCCGGCATTTAAGTCCTCTTTTCCGATTTTATATTGAGCGAGGCCGCCGCAAAGACGAACGCTTTTGCTCTTGACGGCATTTCGCCAGCTTTTTGCGCAAAGTTCAAACGGCTGATTTTCATTTTCAAAGCCGAAATAAATCTGAGGAATGAGCAAATCGCACCAACCGCTCTCGCTGCCCCATTTTTCAACATCGGCATAGTACTGTGAAAAGTTCTTTTCAAGATTACCGGAGGGACTGATGCTGAAAACCTTTTCCTTTGAAAACCGCTTGACTTCAAGATATATACCCCGGACAAGAGCGTTGACATTTTCCCGTCTCCATTCAGGAAGAGAAAGCGTTCCCCCGCTTTTGCGATAGCTTTCAAACTGCACGCAGTCAATTTTTTCGCTCTCTGACGGATAGAAATAATCGTCAATGTGTATTCCTGAAACATCGTAGTTTTCAAGAATTTCCCGAACACCCAGAATTATCATCTTTTGCGCTTTCATCGACGCCGGCGAAAAAAACACACCCTCTTCAAGGGTGACAATATCGGGATAGGAAAGCGTTCTTCCCGGACTTTTTGCGCAAAGCCTTTCCTCATCCATTCCGCCCGACAGAATACGGTACGGATTTATCCAAGCATGAACAAAAAGCCCGTATCGCTTCGCCTGCTTAATTATTGCAGAAAGGAAGTCAAAGGGAAGCTTTTTCCCCTGTCTTTCTGTAACACAGAACGATGACGGGAAAACCGAACTTTCATATATTGCATCCGCAAACGGCCGCACATGGACAAAAACAGTGTTTATGCCGCACTCATTAAGCTTTTTGAATCTTTCGGAAAGGAATGCGGAAAACTCATCTTCGTTTTCCTTTGGTGCGGCCTGAAGCTCAAGATATGAAAACCAGACTCCGCACACCTTTTTTGAAAGCTCAAGAAAGTTTTCACGGTCGTCAGCTCTGTTTTCAATGTCTTCATTGTCAAAATTCAGCGTTTCATCGTTAATGCTGTTGCTCAAGCAAGCACAAAAGGAAAAAAGAACAAAAACCGAAGAGATAAGAACGCAGACAAATCTTTTCCACCTCAAACTCTTTCACCTCTTTCTCTTGACAACATAAGTAAAAAATAATAAGATATTATAAACAAGGAGGTTACGGAAAATGGCAATCAGAACACCGGAAAAGCTCATCACCAAAAGTCACGGAAAGTCGAACCGCATATCCTGCCCCGAATGCAGCAAAGAGGTTTGCTTTTCTCTTTTTGAAAACATTGATCTCTCCCCTGTTGCGGCGCTTTTGAAAAAGAACGGCGGCAGTTGCTTTGCCGTATGCCCGGAATGCGCAAAAGTCTTTTCGGTCAACGAAAACTATATCCGTGAAAAAGAAAGCGGAACGGTCTGCGCAATGACGCCAAGTGATCTCAGAGTGTGGGTGAACAAAAAATGAGCGCCAGAGCTCTTTTTATCCTCAGCTACTTCATCTGCGTGTCGCTCGTTTCAGTTGTTCTCACCGCTGACGACAAGCGGCGTGCAAAGCAAAACCGCAGACGGATAAGCGAAAGAACGCTTTTTGCCTGGGCACTCCTCGGCGGAAGCCTTTTTGAATACCTTGCAATGAGGGTTTTCCACCACAAGACGCTGCACAAGAGATTCATGATCGGTCTTCCCGTGATTTTTCTTTTTCAGGTTGCCGTTGTTGTCTTGATATACATGAAGTTAGTCAAAACGGGCATAATAGTGATATAAGTCATATTCTGCGCAGAACAAAATCAAAATATAAAGCTATAATTTACAGTAACGGTCAGGCACACTGCACTCTGTGAATTATAGCTTTCTTTTGTTGTTATGACAATATGACACTTACTTTTTTAGAGTTTTTAATTCTTGTGTAATCTGATAGAATACAGTTCAGATTTGAGAAAACAGCCTTTTGCTTTTATATTCCAATGCTTTTTTATGCGCTTTATACGCAGGGAATCATTATCATTTTGTCCTCATCAATTTCATCACCGGAAATTCCGTTTTCATCGGCGATTGCCTTGCAGGTTGAACCGTAATGCTTTGCAATGTTCCAGAGCTTTTCGCCCTTTTTCGGGTAACAGATTATCAGTGCGCAGCGTTGAGGACTCTGTGCATTCTCGTCCTCCCCGACCGCCATGCAGACACGCCTTTGCTCACAAGAAAAAACATTGAACTTTCCCTTGAGATTGAGCGTGAACTGAATCTTTTCTCCGCCGAGGGGTGTTGCCTCAATTTTTTCAACAGTTATATATGGCTCGCAAAGAATTTTTTGGAGCCTTTTGTGCAGGTTCTCTTCAATCGTCAGTTCAACATCCTTTTCCGCATACTGAAAACTTGAATCAGAGTCAACAAAAATCAGCCCGGCAAGAATTGACACACGCAACTCAAGCTTTTCTCCGTTTGCGGCGACTGTGCAGGAGGCTTTCAGACATTGTGCGTCAACTATGCTTGCGACATTGCGACCGGAAAGCTCCGCAGTCTTTTTGAATGACGAGTCAACATCAAAGGTATGAGCCTTTTTGAAAACCTCAATATACGAATAATCCGCCTTGAGAGCAAAGCAGGTTGAATAGCAATCAGTTACCATCTTTACGCTCTTTACTGCCGTACCTTTGACAAAGGCACAAACCTTTGCGGCAATTTCAAGGAGTCGGTTGCTTCCCGATGAATCCGAACGAGGCTGAAGATTCAGCGCCCTGACGCTGAGCCTTACGAGGCAATCGTCATCCTCGGAGAGATTCGGAATTTCAACAATCTGGCTGATTGGCATTGTATGGCGAAAGAGTTGCGGCTTCATCTCTGCCGAATCTGCGCAGTAGACAACTTCGGTTACAAGTTCGCCCTTGATGAGCAGCTTTCCGCTCACCGCCTTTGCGGACTCAAGCTTTGCAAAACTCTGGCTTCTGATGATTTTTCCAATCGGCTCTGCCTCCTGGGAAAGCGATGCGGTTTCGGACATATCAAAGCATTTTTCGCCTGCAGCAGTTATACAGGCAAGCTCCTCTTCGCTTTGGAGCGTCTGCACACCGGAGGACTCAATCTGCGTTATCACTTCGGTCTTTCCAAAGCAGTGCGCTTTGAAAATTACACAGACACTTCCGTCAAGCGAGATGCGCCTGCGGCTTGCGGCACGACAGTTGATATACTCTGTTTCACAGTCGCAGGAAATGACTGCACTCTCCGGAATGTCTTTCAGCTCAGCGGTCTTTGAAAGCTCCGTCTTATGCTCAAAGCAATCAATCTTTTCCTCAGAGTTGACATAAACCAGACGGATAACGATTTCTCCGGAGGCGGTCACAGTGTTTTCCTGTCTGCGCAGAGAATTGACCGAGGGAGAAACAAAGCATTTCAGTATCCGTTTGATATCCGAGCAATAATCCGGAAGATTCAGCTCAAGGTTAACACTTTGCTCCGCCGGAGCAAGGGGGACGCATTTGAGGGTGTTGAGTTCTTCTTTTTTTAATTCAAAATCCATATTGACATCTCCTTTTCACCGCACCTGCGGCAAAATACTTCATAGTTAAATCTATTCATGAAGAGAGCGCAATATGAATCCGGGCAGAAGTATTTAAATGCTTTTCAGAACGCAACAAGCAAAACTTCTTCCATAATTGTTCAGCTTATTGACAACACGGGCAAATAAGGGTAAAATAAAGTAAACAAACGGGTGCGCCCGTATCGGAGGATATTTTTTATGAATGACGACATAAACATGGATATGGATATAGTTACCGTTGTTGACGATGACGGCAAAGAGCACATTTTTGAGGAACTTGACCGCATTGAAACCGATGACGGCTCACGCTATGTTGCGCTTTTGCCGGTTCTTGACGATGAAACCGAAATTCTTGAGGACGACGGTGATGTGCTCATCCTCAAGGTTCTTGAAGAAGACGGTGAAAGCTATCTTGTTCAGATTGAGGACGATGAGGAATTTGAAACAATCGGAAACATCATTGAGGATCGCCTCATTGAAAAATATGAAACCGAGCAAGCAGAGGGCGAATAAGCTTCGCTGTTGTGCACAATAATAAAACGCCTGCCGTTCTCGATTGTTCTGTGGTTATAACCCAACACGTTATTTAACGGAGAGACGCTCGGGCAGCGGATTGCAGACCTCCCGGTTTTCCGGACGAAGGGAGCGTGAACCTGCCCGGCTATCACCATCCTGCTTATTGCAGGTTATATAAACAGTTCCGGCTCGGCGGGTTTTTCGGCTGCTGCATTTTTTGCGGCAGTCGTTTTTTGTGCTCTTCGGAGAATGCACAGCCTTCTTAAAAACGGGATTTTTTCAATCCAAAAAAACTTGCGGGCGTCCAAAAAGACGCCCGTTGAAATCTGTTATGCTGAAAACGCAAAATATATCATAACAACAATTCCAAGCGCAATGCGATAAAGTCCGAAAACCTTAAAATCGTGCTTTTTGATGTAGCTCATCAGGAACTTTATTACAAACAATGAAACCGCAAACGCAACCACCGAGCCGACAAGCAAAATTGCAAGTTCCATTCCGGTAAAAGCAAGACCGAATTTCAAAAGCTTTATAAAGCTCAGTCCGAACATCACCGGAACGGCAAGGAAAAATGTGAACTCCGCCGCCGCTGTTCTCGAAACGCCGATAATCAGCGCACCGATTATCGTTGCACCCGAACGGGATGTTCCCGGAATGATTGAAAGAACCTGAAAAAGACCGATGAGCAAAGCTGTTTTGTAATCTATCTGGGAAAGCTTTTTGATTTTTGGAGTGCGAAGAGCGTTGCGCTTTTCAACAACGATGAACGCAATACCGTAAATGATGAGTGCGGCGGCAATGACAAACGGCGTGTGAAGATGCTCTTCAATGAAATCATCAAAAAGGAGGGTAACCACTGCGCCGGGCACGCACGCAACAACAACCTTGAACCAGACAGAAAAGACCTTTTTGCGGACAACAATAGTCTTTTTGTTTTCGCCGAGCCGGAAAGGCCACATCTTTTTCCAGAACAGCAGAACAACGGCGAGTATCGCTCCAAGCTGAATGACAACAAAGAACATTTCCTTGAAACCTTCGCTTGCGTTGAGCTGCAAAAACTCATCAACCAAAAGCATGTGACCTGTGCTGCTTATCGGCAGCCATTCCGTCACACCCTCAACAATGCCGAGAAAAATTACCTTAATAAATTCGAGAAACTTCAAGCCTATTCCTCCTGTCATAATGCCCTGACAAGGTCTTTGAATATGTTGCCCCTCTCCTGATAGCAGCTGAACATTCCCCACGAAGCACAGGCAGGCGAAAGCAAAACGCAGTCACCGGGTTTTGCGCTCTCGGAGCAAATTTTCACAGCCTGCTCCATGCTTTCGGCAAAGACATACTCTTTGAATCCGATTTTTTCGCACGCTGCCGCAATATTCTCCTTTGTCTGACCGATAAGCACCAAAAGGCGAACCTTTTTTGGAAAGCGGCTTACCCATTCGTCGTAATCGCTTTTTTTGTCGTAGCCGCCGCCGATGAGAACGGTTTTGCCCGGCATTGCGTCAACAGCCTTGATTGCGGCATCGGTGTTTGTTCCCTTTGAGTCGTTGTAATATTTTACTGCGTTCAGCTCACGGACAAACTCAATGCGGTGCTCAACAGCCGTAAACTCCTTTGTGACCTGACGGATGATCTCTGTCGGAACACCGAGGCAATAGGTCATTGCAACAGCGGCAAGAATATTTTCAAAGTTATGCATACCGACAAGAGTAACCTCATCTGTCCGGCAGACTACCTCCCTTTTTCCGTTGAGAGAGATGACAAATTCGTTGTTTTCAAGATAGACCCCGTTTTCAAGAGTGCGTCGACTGCTGAAGAAAACAACATTGCAATGAAGGTTTTTTGCGTGTTCTCTGAGATAACTGTCCTCATAATTCAGAACACAAAAATCATCTTCATTCTGATTTTTTGCAACCGTCATTTTGAGTGCGGAATAGTTCTCCATTGTTTTGTGGCGGTCAAGGTGGTCGGGTGTAATGTTGAGAACTGCGGAAACTTTCGGCTTAACGGTACGCATTGTTTCGAGCTGGAAAGAGCTGATTTCCGCAACGGTGCAACCGCCCTCAACCGAATTGAGAACAAGACCGGTATACGGAATTTCAATGTTGCCGACAAGCAGCGTACTTTTGTTCCATTCCCTGATGATATTATAAGTCAGAGTTGTGGTAGTTGTTTTTCCGTTGGTGCCGGTGATGGCAACGACCTGCCCCCTGTCAAGGCGAAACGCAAGCTCAATTTCACTCCAGACGGGAATTCCTGCGGCTTCAACAGCTTTCATTATACTCGTTTCAAGCGAAACGCCCGGGCTGACAACGCAAACATCAAAGCACGAAAGCTGAGCACTTTGAACATTTCCGAAAAGAAAAGGAACCTCTGCGCCGACCTTTTCAAAAAAGGCGGCAGTATCAAAATCCTCCTTTGCGTCAAAAACGGTTACATCCTTTTTCAGCTCAAGGAGCAATTTTGCCGCTGCAACGCCGCTCCTTCCCGCACCGACAACAAGGAAATGCTGTTCTTTCATACTTACTCACTCCGATAATATTTATTTACTCATGACATTATACCACCGTGACACCAAGTATGCAACAAAAGATTGCGATATTTGAGCTATCCGTTTGATTTCAGAAAGAATGGGGTTGTTTTTCATTTTCTCTCCTCTTTCGGCAACACTATGTTCAGGTGATAAAAATGAGAATCAAAAAATACCTTTTCGGCTTTCTCATCGGAATAGTGAATGCCCTTTTCGGCGCCGGAGGAGGCATGATTGCCGTACCGTTTTTGAAATCGTTGGGACTTTCCCAAAAGCAGGCTCAGGCAACAGCAATCAGCGTTATTCTTCCGCTGACTGTTCTGAGCGCAATTATCTATTATGTCCGTGGCTATTTTACACTCAGTGACGCCGCACCGTTTATATTCTTCGGTTTTCCGGGTGCAATCTTCGGAACGCTCCTGCTTTCAAAGTTCAGAAACTCATTTTTGCAGGCAATGTTTTCGTTTTTCATGCTTTGGGCAGGATACAGATTGGTGGTGGCATAAATGGTACTTCTCACTGCTTTGGGTTCATTTTTGTCCGGTGTGATCGGTTCAATGGGCTTCGGCAGCGGCACGGTGCTCATCATTCTGATGACAGTTTTCCTTTCGATTGACCAAAAAACGGCTCAGGGCATCAATCTTCTTTTTTTCATCCCCTGCGCCGTGTATTCAATTATATTTTACCTGAAAAAACGGCTCATCAAAAAAGACGCCGTCCTTCCGCTGGTTATCCCGGGACTTTTCGGTGCAGCAGCCGGATATCTTGTTCTCAGCTTCATCTCTGCGCTGTGGCTCAAAAAAATGTTCGGTGCACTTTTGATCATAATTGCGCTGAAACAGATTCTGACAATGGTTATGAAAAAATTCTCAAAGTCCCAATAAGCTTGTGAAGCATTGACTTTTTCCAGAACAATATACCGAATCTTGTTCCCGGATCAGTTCACCAAAAGAACAAAGAACTACATTATTTTTCAAAATTTCCTCTTCCGACCCGGCTGGGCGTACAAAAAGAGAGTCGCAGTGTCTATTGTCTGCGACTCTTTTGAAAAATCAGGTATATCAATAGCCGAAATACTGCTTGAAGAAGTCCTCAAAGCTTCCTGAACCGCCACGGTAATATCCACCGTCCGTATTCGGCTCTGTTGTGGCCTCGGTGGTGTTACCCTTATCTTCAACAAGTGTAAGAGTGACATCAAACTCCGTGGTCTTATAGGTTCTGCTTTCTATTCTGCAAAGGCTGAGCGTTATTGTGTCGCCGACTGTGCCGGTATTGATAAGGTCAAGCAGTACGCTTGAATCGTCCATCTTCTTGCCGTTGACGCCGATGATGAGGTCGCCGACCTGAGCCTTTGTGTTGACGAGGGAGCTGTCGGTTGAAATTCCGGCAATGACAAGCGAACCGGCAGGAAGCCCCTTGATTGCAACAACCATACTGTAAAGCTGATATGAGCTGACTGAAGCATATTCAATTCCGAGCTTCGGTCTGTTGGGAACATAGCCGTATTCAATGAGGCTTTCCGCAACAGATTTTGCTGTTGCAATGGGTACTGCAAAGCCCATGCCCTCATAGTCGGTGGCAGCAATCTTTGAAGAGTTAATTCCGATAACCTGACCTGACGAATTGACAAGCGCGCCGCCCGAGTTGCCGGGATTGATTGCGGCATTATGCTGAATGCAGGTCATTGTGTAGGTTGACGAAACGGAACGGTCAATTGCTGAAATAATGCCGTCAGTCATCGAACCGAAATACTCTGAACCGCCGGGATTGCCGATTGCGTATACGGTTTCACCAACCTTCAGAACAGTTGAATCGCCAAGTTCAGCAAGCGGAATGTCCGTTGCTTCAACCTTGAGAACTCCTATATCGGTTCTTGCGTCATAAGCAACAAGCGAAGCCTCGTAGGTTTTGTTTTCAAGAGTCTGGATTCTGTATGTGATGTTCTTGTCGCTTATAACATGGGCGCAGGTGAGAACATAGGTATACTTTTTACTCTTGTCGTGTGCCATAGCAACGCCGGAGCCTTCGCCGGAAAGTTTTCCGTTTGAATATGTCATTACGCCGACAACACTTTTTCTCGCCTTTTCCGCAACCTCAACGGCGGAAAGCTGATTGATTTCGCCCGGCGCATTGGTTGAATATTCAACGGGGGCAGAAGTTGCTTCTCCCGGCTGAACCGAGGAATCGGTGATTGCCGGACTTGTTGTTGATGTGATTGAGCTTTTTCCCCTTGTTCCGAGAAATGATGCTATGATTGCGGCAACAGCAACAACCACAACAAGAGCAACTACCAGACCGACAACCCTTTTTCCGTTGCCCTTTTTCGGCGGCTGCGGAGATGGTGCATTTGACGGAGCATAACCGTAAGGTCTGTACTGCGGATTCTGCGGCGGCTGCTGATACGGCGGACGGGGTGCTGAAGAGTTGAATCCGTTTTGAGGATTCTGCGCACTGTATGGATTGCGGTTTGGCTGCTGATTCTGCGACGGAGCGCCGTAACCGTAAGGTGTGTACGAAGTTCCGCTTGTGTTCTGCGGAGGTCTTGTGTAAAACTCACCCGAAGTCGGCTTAGGCTGCTCTGCCCTTATCGGTTCAGCAGGTTCCTGAAGTTTTTCTGAATCTGCGCTGTTTTCGCCGGAAACGCCGGGTTGTGCGTTCTCTGATTCAGCCACGCCTTTTGAAAAAGCATCGAAATCATTATTCTTGTTTTCAAAGTCATCTGTCATATTGTATTGCTCCTTTCGGCTTCAAACAGAAGCCTTTTATATAGCTACCGGAGATTATCTACGGTGGTTTCTTTGTTAAAATAAATATAGTAATTTTTGCTAAAAGTTACCTAAAAGAAATCTTTAATTA
>JAEDHZ010000039.1 GCA_016292705.1 Clostridiaceae bacterium | reverse complement strand
GGGAGCAAGAATATATTAAAGCCGACCGTCTGGGCGCAGTTAGGATTGAATTTCGTCTTAACTGCGCCCTTTTTGACTTGAAAGGAGGATTCTCATGAAAAAAGTTGGAATTGTCATGGGCAGCGACAGCGATCTGCCGGTTGTTCAAAAAGCAATTGACACCCTCAAAGCATTCGGTGTACCCTATGAAGTTCACATTTTTTCTGCGCACAGAACACCTGAACAATCCGCAAAATTTGCCCGCGAAGCAAAGGAAAACGGTTTTGGTGTTCTCATTGCTGCAGCAGGAATGGCTGCGCATCTGGCAGGTTCAATTGCAGCCGGAACCATTCTTCCCGTTATCGGGATACCCTGCAAATCAAACACACTCGACGGCATTGATGCCCTTTTGTCAACAGTACAAATGCCCTCCGGAATACCGGTTGCAACTGTTGCAATCAACGGAGCAGTCAATGCCGCCTTGCTTTCGGTTCAGATTCTGGCGCTCAGTGAGCCGGAACTTGCTGAAAAGCTTACTGAAAAAAGAAATGCAGATGCAGCTTCGGTGCTCAAAAAGGACTCCGAAATTGCCGCAAAGCTTTAAGCGACAGCCGATTTTCTGCGTGACTCAGCTTTGCGAAAAACTCCACCTTGCTTCCCTCTGATTTGAGAAGCCTGAGGGACTTGAAAAGGCAACAGGTCTGCCGATGTGCAAATTGTATACCTGTTGCCGGAACGGAAAGGAATAAAAATGATTGAAAACTCAAAATCAATAGCTTATGCCGAAGCCGGCGTTGACATTACCGCCGGATACAAGGCTGTTGAGCTGATGAAAAAACACATCGCTTCAACCGAAACATCAGGTGTATGCTCCGATATCGGCGGCTTTGGCGGCCTTTTCTCCCTTGACCTGACAGGGATGACTCATCCCATCCTCGTCAGCGGAACGGACGGCGTCGGCACAAAGCTCAAGCTTGCGTTTTTAACGGACAGGCATGACACGGTCGGAATCGACTGCGTTGCAATGTGCGTCAACGACATCATCTGCTGCGGAGCAAAGCCGCTTTTCTTCCTCGATTATATTGCCTGCGGAAAAAATATCCCCGAAAGGATTGCTGACATCGTTAAAGGTGTTTGCGACGGCTGCGTTCAGGCAGGTGCCGCCCTCATCGGAGGCGAAACTGCGGAAATGCCCGGCTTCTATCCTGAGGATGAATACGACCTTGCAGGCTACAGCACCGGAATTGTTGACAAAGACAGGATTATCAACAATAAAACGATGGCAGAGGGTGATGTGATTATTGCTCTGCCCTCAAGCGGTGTTCATTCAAACGGTTTTTCGCTCGTGCGAAAAGTTTTTGATGTTGAAAACTGCGACCTGAAGGCTCCGGTTGAACAGCTCGGTGGGAAATCTCTCGGTGAGGTACTTCTGACACCGACGAAGATTTATGTGAAGCCCGTTCTTGCATTGCTTGAAAAAATCAAGGTAAAGGGCATTTCCCATATTACCGGAGGCGGCTTCTATGAGAATATTCCGAGAAGTATTCCGGAGGGACTCTGTGCAGTCATTGACCGCAGCGCAGTCCGTATTCTTCCGATTTTTAACCTTATTTCCGAGACAGGAAACATTTCCGAGCGTGATATGTTCAACACCTTCAACATGGGTGTCGGAATGAGCATTGTTGTTGACAAAAACGATGCAGACGAAGCTCTCGCTATCCTCAAGGAAAACGGAGAGGACGCATATATCATCGGACATATTGAAAAGTCGGATGAAAGGATCAGGATATGCTGAAAACGGTCACAGCCGGCATAAGCGCCGGCATAATGATTGCCGTTGGCGGAAGTGTTTTTCTTGCCTGTGACAACAAATATGTCGGTTCTGTTCTGTTCTCTGTTGCACTTCTCTGCATTTGCTATCTGGGCTATTATCTTTTCACCGGAAAAATCGGATATCTTGCAGACGACCATTCAAAAAGGAATGTCTGTGAATTAGCTGTCGGATTGGCTGTTAATCTTGCCATAACCTTTTTGATCGGAGTGCTGATCCGGTTTGCGTTCCCGCTATCCGGAGAAAAAGCTCAGGCTCTCTGCACGGGAAAGCTTGAGCAAAGCTTTCTCATTACTTTCATCCGTGCCGTGTTCTGCGGAATACTGATGTATCTTGCAGTCCGGATTTTCAAGGAGAACAAAACGCCGCTCGGAATCCTCTTCTGCATACCCGTTTTCATTCTGAGCGGATTTGAACATTCAATAGCCGATATGTTCTATTTCGGAGCTTCCGGTCTGTTCGCCCCGAAAATTCTGGGCTTTGAAGCGGCAGCCGTTATCGGCAACACCGTCGGCAGCCTGATTTTGCCGATACTTGCAAAGGTTGGTGGAGAAGATGAAAAAAAAGAAAGTTAACATTGCCGTCCTGGTTTCAGGCGGCGGAACAAATCTTCAGGCTCTGATAGATGCCGAAAAAAGCGGTATTATAGAAAGCGGAAAAATCAGTCTTGTTATCTCGAACAAAGCTGATGCCTTTGCGCTTTCACGGGCAGAAAAAGCCGGAATCAAAACTGCCGTTGCTTCAAAAAAAGAGCTTGGACAAGCCGGAATGGAGGAAAGGATTTCCGCCCTGATTTCTGAAAACTCGATTGATTTCCTTGTTCTTGCCGGCTTTATGTGCATACTGTCGCAAAGCTTCACAAAACAATATGACCATCGTATTATCAATATCCACCCTTCGCTCATTCCCTCCTTTTGCGGAGAGGGCTTTTACGGACTTCGCGTTCACGAAGCAGCGCTGGAAAAGGGTGTAAAAGTAACAGGTGCAACCGTGCATTTTGTTAACGAGATTCCCGACGGCGGAGAAATCATCATTCAAAAAGCCGTCACCATCCCGGACGGCTCAACTCCGCAAAGCCTCCAAAAAAGAGTTATGAAGCTTGCCGAATGGAAGATACTTCCCCTTGCCTGCGAGCTTGTTTCAAAAAAAATACTGAATGGAGAAATCTGATATGAATGTTTATAAAATCAATGATATTGCGCAGCTTATCCGTGGCAACAGTTATGTTGGCCGCGGCATTGTGATCGGAAAATCAAAGGACGGAAAAAATGCTGTTTCTGCCTATTTTATTATGGGCAGAAGCGCAAACAGCCGCAACCGGGTTTTCACCGAAAAGGACGGTGTTCTTTTCACCGAGCCGTTTGACGCTTCAAAGGTTGAAGACCCGAGTCTCATCATCTATGCCGCACAGAGAAAATTTGAAAACAAACTTATTGTTACAAACGGCGACCAGACCGACACAATCTATGAAGGACTCAAAAACGGAAAGTGCTTCAAATGCTCATTGAAAGAGCGTGAGTTTGAGCCGGACGCACCGAACTTTACTCCGCGAATCAGCGGTATTCTGGAGTTTTCCGATAACGATTTTTCATACGAAATGAGCATCCTCAAAAGCGCTGACGAAAACGGTACAGCCTGCAACAGATATACATTTTCATATACTGCGCTCAACGGTCTCGGTCACTTTATACACACCTATGTCTGCGACGGAAATCCGCTCCCGACCTTCCAGGGCGAACCGGAGCGTGTTGAAATTCCGGACAACATTGATGAATTCACAAACTCGCTCTGGGATGCACTTGACAGCGAAAACCGCATTTCGCTTTATGTAAGATATACAAACCTTGAAACGGGAAAAGAAGATAACCGACTGATAAATCTTAACAAGTGAGGAAAAAGATATGAAAAGTTTTGAGCTGAAATACGGATGCAATCCAAACCAGAAGCCTTCAAAAATATTTATGGACGATCAAAGCGAACTTCCGATTGAAATTCTGAGCGGCCGCCCCGGATACATCAACTTCCTGGACGCTTTCAACTCCTGGCAGCTTGTCAAAGAGCTCAAGGAGGCATTGGGACTTCCTGCCGTTGCTTCTTTCAAGCATGTCAGCCCGACCTCTGCCGCTGTCGGAATCAAGCTTTCCGAAAAGCTTAAAAGAGCCTGCTTTGTTGATGACATTGAGGGGCTTGACGATTCTCCCCTTGCCTGTGCGTATGCCCGTGCAAGAGGAACGGACCGTATGTGCTCCTTCGGCGACTGGGTTGCCCTTTCCGATATTTGCGACAAAACCACTGCGCTTATGATCAAAAGGGAGGTTTCCGACGGAATCATCGCCCCCGGATACACCGAAGAAGCTCTTGAAATTCTCAAATCAAAGCGTAAGGGTAACTACAATATTGTTAAAATTGATCCCGATTATGTTCCTGCTCCCATTGAACACAAACAGGTTTTCGGAATCACTTTTGAGCAGGGAAGAAATAATTTTGAAATCAACCGCGATCTGCTTTCAAATGTTGTTACCGCCAACAAAGATTTACCCGAAAGCGCCGTTCGTGATCTGATAATTTCTCTCATAACACTGAAGTATACACAGTCGAACTCGGTTTGCTTTGCCTTTGACGGACAGGCAATCGGAGTCGGCGCAGGTCAGCAGTCAAGAATCCACTGCACCCGCCTTGCCGGCAGCAAGGCAGACACCTGGTTCTTGCGTCAGTATGACAAAGTTCTCAACCTCCCCTTCCTCCCGACATTGGGACGCCCGGAAAGGGACAATGTTATTGACGGCTACATCAACAAAAACGAAGAGGATGTCTGCGCCGAAGGAAATTGGCAAAAGTATTTTTCAACCCGACCCGAACCTCTCACCGAAGAAGAAGCAAAGGCATATCTTGCAACAATTGACGGTGTTTCCCTCGGCTCAGATGCTTTCTTCCCCTTTGGAGACAACATTGAAAGAGCAAAGAAGAGCGGCGTAAAATATGTTGCCGAGCCGGGCGGTTCAATCCGTGACGACCTGGTAATTGAGTGTGCCGACAAATATGGCATGGCAATGGCGTTCACCGGAATGCGCCTTTTCCACCACTGATGGAGGTGACAGCGTGAAAATACTTGTTATCGGCGGCGGCGGACGGGAACACGCCATCATCAAAAAAATCAAGGAAAACAAAGCTGTTGAAACCGTTTTTGCTCTCCCGGGCAACGGCGGAATTGCGCAGGACGCAACCTGCGTTCCGATAGGTGCTTGTGAAATTGAAAAAATTGTGGAGTTTGCAAAAACTCAGAAAATAGATTATGCGGTTGTTGCTCCCGATGATCCGCTTGTTCTTGGCCTTGTTGATGCGCTTGAGGCGGAGAATATCCCCTGCTTCGGTCCTCGCGCCAATGCAGCAATTATTGAGGGAAGCAAGGTTTTTTCAAAAAACCTGATGAAAAAGTATAATATTCCGACAGCAAGCTATGAAGTGTTCAACAACATGGACGCTGCGTTAAAGTATCTTGACACTGCCCCGATTCCGACCGTGATAAAAGCAGACGGTCTCGCTCTCGGAAAGGGTGTTACTCTCGCCTTTACCCGTGAGGAAGCAAAAAAAGCAGTTGTTGAGGCAATGCAGGACAAAAAGTTCGGAAAAAGCGGCGAGAGCATTGTTATTGAGGAATACCTTGAAGGACCTGAGGTTTCCGTTCTTGCTTTTACCGACGGAAAAACCGTAAAACCGATGGTTTCCTCCATGGACCACAAACGCTCCGGAGACAATGACACAGGTCTCAACACCGGAGGAATGGGAACAATCGCACCCAATCCTTATTACACAAAGGACATTGCGAAACAATGTATGGAAACAATTTTTGTTCCGACAATTGAAGCCATGAACAAAGAGGGCAGAACTTTCAAAGGCTGTCTTTACTTCGGCCTTATGCTGACAAAGGACGGGCCAAAGGTTATTGAGTATAACTGCCGCTTCGGAGATCCCGAAACGCAGGTTGTTCTTCCGCTGCTCGAAAGCGATTTGCTCACTGCCATGATGGCAACCACCAACGGAACACTTTGCGAAACAGAGATAAAGTTCAGAAACAAAAATGCCTGCTGTGTTATTATGGCGTCGGAGGGCTACCCCGTATCCTATGAAAAAGGCTTTGAAATAACCATTCCCGAAGATATTCTCAGCAGTGTTTATATCGCCGGAGCAAAGGAAGAAAACGGCAGACTTCTGACTTCCGGAGGTCGGGTTCTGGGTGTAACCTCGATTGATGAAACGCTGAAAGGCGCAATTGAAAAAGCCTACTGCTCAGTTAACAGAATCTCGTTTGATAACGCATTTTTCAGGAAAGACATCGGTCAAAAAGCTTTGAAAGCAACGGAGGATTAACATGGTATTCAGAGTATATGTTGAAAAAAAAGCAGAGCTCGCCCATGAAGCAAAGGTCTTGCTCAACGAGGCAAGGGAGCTTCTCGGAATAAAGGGACTTGAACAAGTCCGGGTAATCAACCGATATGACGCCGAGAATATTACGCAAGAGCTTTTTTCATACGCCACAAAAACTGTCTTTTCCGAGCCGCAGCTTGATACTGTTTTTGATTCAATCGAAACAGACGGATATTTCTGCTTTGCTGTGGAATATTTGCCGGGACAGTTTGACCAGCGGGCTGATTCGGCGGCGCAATGTATTCAGATTATCTCAAAAGCCGAGCGTCCGACAATCCGCACGGCAAAGGTGTATCTCCTCAAAGGAAGTATCAGTGAAAGCGATGTTGACACAATCAAAAAGTATGTAATCAACCCCGTTGAATCGAGGGAGGCTTCGCTTTCTCTGCCCGAAACTCTCTCTGTAAAATACAGTATTCCGACAACCGTCAGAACACTCGACGGCTTTCTTGAACTTGACCGTGAAGGTCTTGACAGCTTTGTTAAAGAATACGGTCTTGCAATGGACATTGATGACATAGCCTTTTGTCAGAACTATTTCCGTTCAGAAAAAAGGAACCCCACCATTACGGAAATACGCATGATTGACACTTATTGGTCTGACCATTGCCGCCACACCACATTTTTAACCGTAATTGACGATGTCAGATTTGAAGACGAACTGATTCAGAAAGCATATAACGAGTATATTGAAGTCCGCAAGGAGTTGGGCAGAACAAAACCCGTCTGCCTTATGGATATTGCAACACTTGCCGTAAGAGCTCTCAAAAAGCAGGGCAAGCTTGATAAGCTGGACGAAAGCGAGGAAATCAATGCCTGCACCGTCAAAATCAATGTTGAGGTTGACGGTGTCAGCGAACCGTGGCTTCTGCTTTTCAAAAATGAGACACACAACCACCCGACGGAAATTGAGCCTTTCGGCGGTGCCGCAACATGTATCGGCGGCGCAATCCGCGACCCGCTCTCGGGAAGAAGCTATGTTTACGGCGCAATGCGTGTTACGGGCGCCGCAGACCCGTTAAAGCCTCTTGACCAGACAATCAAAGGCAAGCTTCCGCAAAGAAAGATCGTTCAGACCGCTGCCGCCGGCTATTCCTCATACGGCAACCAGATTGGTCTTGCAACCGGAATTGTTGATGAAATCTATCATCCCGGATATGCCGCAAAGAGAATGGAAATCGGCGCAGTTATCGCTGCTGCACCCGCTGAAAATGTCAGAAGGGAAGTACCCTCTCCCGGCGACATTGTCATCCTTTTGGGCGGTGCAACCGGCCGAGACGGCTGCGGCGGTGCAACCGGCTCTTCAAAATCCCATACCGTTTCCTCCCTTGAAACCTGCGGAGCGGAGGTTCAAAAGGGTAATGCTCCGGAAGAACGCAAGCTCCAGAGACTTTTCCGCAACAAAGAAGCCTGCCGTATGATAAAGCGCTGCAACGATTTCGGCGCCGGCGGTGTTTCGGTTGCAATCGGTGAACTTGCCGACGGACTTGAAATAGACCTCAATGCAGTTCCGAAAAAGTATGACGGTCTTGACGGAACGGAGCTTGCAATAAGCGAAAGCCAGGAAAGAATGGCTGTTGTTGTTGAGGCTGAAAATGTCAGCAAATTCCTTTCACTCGCAGAAGAAGAAAACCTCAGCGCAACCGCTGTTGCCGTTGTTACCGAAAGCCCCCGTCTTAAAATGAACTGGAACGGAAAAACGATTGTTGACATCAGCCGTGACTTCCTCAATTCAAACGGTGCGGACAAGCATATTACCATTGAAGCCGAGCCTTGCAAACCCTTTTCTGCTTCTGTCAGCGGCAGCTTTTGCGAAAACTATAAAAGACTTGCCGATGACCTCAACATCTGCTCAAAAAGAGGTCTTTCAGAACGCTTTGACTCCACCATCGGAGCCGGAACCGTTCTTATGCCCTTCGGCGGAAAGAATCAGCTGACTCCTGTTCAGGCTATGGTTCAGAAAATCTCCGTTGAAAAAAAGCATACCGATGACTGCTCGCTTATGGCTTTCGGCTATAATCCTTTCATTACCGAAAGCAGTCCCTTCCACGGTGCATATCTTGCCGTTGTTGAATCGGTCTGCAAGCTCATTGCAAGCGGTGCCGACTTTGAGGATGTATATCTCACTTTCCAGGAATACTTCAAGCATCCGGGAAAAGACGCCGGCCGCTGGAGTCAGCCGCTTTCAGCTCTCCTCGGTGCGTTCAAGGCACAGATGGAGCTTGGAATAGGTGCAATCGGCGGCAAGGACTCCATGAGCGGAACCTTTGAGGATATTGATGTTCCGCCTACCCTTGTGTCCTTTGCCGTTACCACTTCAAAAACCGGAAGAATTGTCTCCCCTGAATTCAAAAAGGCGGGCAACAAGGTGATTTTCCTGCCGTGCAGATATGACGAAAACAATCTTCCCGAAACAGCAGCCCTGCTCGATTTGTTTAAGAGAGTTTCCGGACTTCTCAAAAGCGGAAAGGCTGTTTCCTGCTATACGCCCGGAATGGGCGGCATAGCCGAAGCGGTGATGAAGATGTGCTTTGGCAACGGTTTCGGTTTTGAGTATAAAGACACAGTTACCGTAAACGGTATGTTCGGTTACAGCTACGCAGGATTTTTGCTTGAGGTTGATGATTGGGAAAACGAAGAGGACATAATCGGAACAATTTCAGCCAACCCCGAGATTTCGCATCACAGCGAAAAGATATCTCTCGGAACATTGCTTGAAATTTATGAAAACAAGCTTGAAAGCGTGTTCCCATGCAACATCAAGAACACCGGTTCAGCTCCCGAAACAGTTTCGTTCATCGCAGACAACCGTGTTTCTCCTGCAATAAAGGTTGCAAAGCCCAAAGTTCTGATTCCCGTTTTTCCGGGAACAAACTGCGAGTATGAATCGGCCAAGGCAGTTCATGACGCCGGAGCAGAGGCGGAAATTGTTGTCATTAACAACCTTTCGGCAGACGGAATTTCAAGGAGCATCGAGAAATTTTCAGCCGAACTGAAAAAATCGCAGATTGTGTTCATCCCCGGCGGTTTTTCCGGCGGCGACGAACCGGACGGAAGCGGAAAGTTCATCACAGCATTCTTCCGCAACCCGGAAATCAAGGACGGTGTCACCGAACTGCTTGAAAACCGTGACGGTCTGATGTGCGGAATCTGCAACGGTTTTCAGGCTCTTGTCAAGCTTGGTCTTGTTCCATACGGAAGAATTATTGACACGGATGAAAACTGTCCCACGCTGACCTTCAACACAATTGCAAGGCATCAGTCAAAAATTGTCCGGACAAGAATTGCCTCCAACAAATCTCCGTGGCTTTCCCTCATGAATGTCGGAGACATTGTCAGCGTTCCGATTTCCCACGGCGAGGGAAGATTCCTTGCAAGCGATCAATTGCTTCGTGATTTAGCCAAAAACGGTCAGATTGCAACGCAGTATGTTGACCTTGACGGCAACGCCACCAACGACATACGCTTCAATCCCAACGATTCCGCCTTTGCCGTTGAGGGTATCACCTCACCGGACGGCAGAGTTTTCGGAAAAATGGGACACAGCGAGCGCATCGGTGCTGGACTTTATAAAAATGTTCCCGGCAACTATGATATTCGTATGTTTGAAGCGGCAGTCAGGTATTTTAAATAAGGAGTAATGAAAATGGCTTATCTTTCAGACATTGAAATTGCGCAGCAGTGCAAGCCTGAACATATAAAGGAAATTGCAAAGCGTGCTCATGTTGACGAAAAATATATTGAGCAATACGGCAATTATAAGGCAAAGGTTGACCTTTCCCTCCTGAAGGACACCGAAAAGGAAAACGGAAAGCTCATTCTTGTCACTGCAATAACACCGACTCCGGCAGGAGAGGGAAAAACAACCACCACCATCGGTCTTGCCGACGGTCTGCGCCGTCTCGGAAAGGATGTTACCGTTGCTTTGCGTGAGCCCTCATTGGGTCCCGTTTTCGGCGTCAAGGGCGGTGCTGCCGGCGGCGGCTATGCCCAGGTTGTTCCTATGGAGGACATCAATCTCC
>JAEDHZ010000277.1 GCA_016292705.1 Clostridiaceae bacterium | reverse complement strand
AAAACAATGTCGGACTAATCATTCCGGGTATTGCTCCGCTCAAGGACACCATCGGCAACCGTTGGCTTTATCAGAACAAAAAGATGTTCAAACAGCTCAAGGATTTCATGGACGAACTACACAAAACAGGTGCAAAGCTCTTTGTTCAGCTCACCGCAGGTTTCGGCCGCTCTTTTGCAATCACCGATCCGCTTGCAAAGCTATATAACACTCCGCTGCGCACGCTTATGAAACCTGTGCTTGACCTCGGATACCTTTGCGCAAGTCCGAGTGAACTTCCCTCCCGCTGGGCTGAGGATGTCACCTGCCGGGCACTGACAAAAAATGAGATCGAGGAAATTGTTGAAGCTTTTGCAAAAACCGCTGCCCTTTGCAAGGAAGCCGGCGTTGACGGTGTTGAAATCCACGCTGTTCACGAAGGGTACCTAATTGACCAGTTCACGATGAAATACACAAACAAGCGTACTGACGAATACGGCGGATCATTTGAAAACCGCTATCGTTTCCCGGTTGAGATAGTAAAACGGATTAAAACCGTATGCGGAAAAGATTACCCGGTTTCATTGCGCTATTCTGTTCTTTCAAAAACAAAAGACTTCTGCTACGGTGCTCTTCCCGGCGAAGAGGTATACACAGAAATCGGCAGAGACATGGAGGAAAGCGAAAAAGCAGCAAAGTATCTTCAGGATGCAGGTTATGATATGCTCAACGCAGATAATGGCACCTATGATGCTTGGTATTGGGCGCATCCGCCGGCGTATATGCCGCAGAACTGCAATCTTGAGGATGTTGCCCATATTCGCAAATTTGTTGACATTCCCGTTGTTTGCGCCGGAAGAATGGAACCCGATATCGCCGCAAAGGCTATTGAAGATGGCAAAATTGACGCAATGGGTGTTGCCCGCCAGTTCCTTACCGATCCTGAGTGGATAACAAAGCTTATGAACAACAGAATTGAGGACATTCTTCCTTGTATATGTTGCCACAACGGTTGCTTCAACATGGCACACTACAAAGGACACGCAAATGACCAAGACTTTGGCGATTCATCGCACATGGCCCGCTGTGCTCTTAATCCACAGACCATGCAGAGTAAAAAGTATAAGATTGTCAAAGCTGACAAAAGCAAAAACATAGCTGTTATCGGCGGCGGAATCGGTGGAATGGAAGCTGCAAGAGTTCTTGCAATGCGAAAGCATAAGGTCACAATCTATGAAAAGAGTGACAAGCTCGGCGGTGTCTTCATTGCCGCTGCTGCTCCGTCATACAAAGAAAAGGACAGAGAACTCATTGAGTGGTATAAAAGAGAGCTTGCAAAACTTCCCATTACAATTAAGCTTAACACGGAAGTAACCGATGTCAACTCTCTCGGTGCGGATGAGATTATTATTGCAACAGGCTCAAAGGCCCGCAAGCTTCCCGTCAAGGGTGCGGAAATTGCAATGGATGCGACCGAGTTCCTTCTTGGTGAAAAAGAAGTCGGCGATACTGTCGTTATTGTTGGCGGAGGACTCACCGGCTGCGAAATTGCATACGACCTCTATCTCAAAGGCAAAAAGCCGATAATTGTTGAAATGAAGGATGATCTTGTTGCTGTTAAGGGCGTCTGCCTTGCAAATGCGAGCTTTCTGCGTGACTTCTTCAAAACCAACAAAGTGCCCGTGTACCTCGAAACAACGCTCAGCGAAGTACTTCCCGATGGAATAATGGCAACAGACAGCACCGGAAAAAGCTTTAAAATTGAGGCTGACAGCGTCATCCTCTCTGTCGGATATATTCCCACGCCGCTTGCCACTGAGGGTAAGAATATACATGTTATCGGTGACGCTAAAAAAATCGGCAACCTTCGAACTGTTATCTGGGGCGCATGGGATGTTGCAATGAAGCTTTAATGATATGACTGTGAACACTTTTGAAGAAAGGGTCGTTTCTTCGCTTTTTGCTCTTCAGGATATCAAATACAAGGAATTTGATCAGAGACTGATACCAAATGTTGACCCGTCAACAGTAATCGGCGTCAGGAAACCTGAACTGAGAAAGCTTGCAAAAAAGCTATTTAAAGAGGGCGGATATGGTGAGTTTCTTTCCTCTCTGCCACACAAATATCACGAAGAAAACTTCCTGC
>JAEDHZ010000038.1 GCA_016292705.1 Clostridiaceae bacterium | reverse complement strand
TGAGAATGTTTCATATCATTTTGACATTTTGTATGGTTATGTTGTTCCTGAAAGGCTGTCTGCTTGTGTTGGTATCGGCTCCCGTGTTATCGTAAACTTCGGTATGGGAAAAGATAGTAAACGCCAGGGATTTGTTTTCGGTTTCCATGCCCCTGAAAAGGGGAAGAAGTATAAAGAAATACTTGAATCACTTGATGAAACGCCTGTGCTCACGGAAGAAATGGTTGAAATTGCAGAATTTCTCAAGGAAAGGACATTTTGCACCTACTTTGAGGCTGCAAAAGCACAACTTCCGGCCGGCTTCAATTATAAAATCAACTGTTCCTATGTTGCTTTGCGTGGAACTGACGAAACACCTGAGTTGACTGCAAAAGAACAACTTGTTTATGATTATATGCTGTCAAAGGTGAGTTTTCTGACTAAGAAAGCCATTCTTTCTGCATGCAAGCTTTCAAACGGAAGTGACATTCTTGAAAAGCTCATTGAAAAGGGTCTTGTTCAAAAAAATGTTGAAACACGCAAGCAGGTTGGTGAGCTATATGCAAAAACAGCCGTGCTTAATATTTCCGGTATTGAGCTTGAAAACGCTTTTGAAAAACTGACGAAAAAGCAGTCTGAAGTCCTTCGTGTTCTTGCCGATGCAGGCAGTGCAAATGTCAGGGAGCTATGCGAAATTACGGGGGTAACTGATGCAGTTGTCCGTGCGCTGAAGAATAAGGGGATAATCAACATTACCGATGTTGATGTCTACCGTATACCAAAATTACAGTTTTCAAGTGAAAACGAAGTTGGAGAAATCAGGCTTACAACTATGCAGGAAAAAGCTTATTGCGGACTCCTGGAGAAATATAAGAATGGCGGTGGTGTTTCGCTTCTGTATGGCATCACCGGAAGCGGAAAAACTTCCGTTTTTCTCAAGCTTATTGACGATGTTGTGCACGACGGAAGAAATGTAATAGTCATGGTTCCGGAGATTTCACTGACACCTCAGATGGTCTCAATTTTTAAAGGCAGATATAAAAATGAAGTGGCCGTTTTCCATTCCGCACTCTCAATGGGCGAACGCAAGGATGAATACCGTCGTGTAAGGAACGGCGGAGTCAGAATAGTTGTCGGAACCCGTTCGGCAGTTTTTGCGCCTTTTGAAAACATTGGACTTATTGTTATTGATGAGGAACAGGAACACACATATAAATCTGAATCATCACCAAGATACCATGCTCGCGATGTTGCAAGATTCAGGGCAAAAAAGCATTCGGCCTTGCTTTTGCTTTCCTCAGCAACTCCGAGCATCGAAAGCTATTCGCTTGCAAAAAAAGGCGTGTATTCGCTCGAAAAGCTTACCGAACGGTATGGTGAAGCTGTTTTACCCGAAGTAACTGTTGTCGATATAAAATCCGAAAGGAACAGAGGAAACAAATATCTTATAAGCTCGGAGCTTCTTGAACGGCTGAAACTCAACCTTGAGTCAAAAAGGCAGTCCATTCTTCTCATGAACCGCAGGGGATATAACACCTTTGTTGCCTGCGACAGTTGCGGAAGCGTTGTTGACTGTCCGTACTGCAGCATTTCAATGACATTTCATCTTTCAAACAAGAAGCTCATGTGCCATTATTGCGGTTATACAACCGATTTCAAAACAAAATGCGATTCTTGCGGCAAGGAGAATGTCCGCTATTCCGGATACGGAACGCAGAGGATTGAAGAAGAGCTTCGTAGTCTTATTCCCGAAGCACGCATTCTTAGGATGGACACAGATTCAAACTCCGGAAGATATGCTTTTGAAAAAAATATTAGCGCTTTCGGGAATCATGAATATGATATAATGCTTGGAACTCAAATGGTTGCAAAGGGTCTGAACTTTGAAAATGTTACCCTTGTCGGTGTGATAAATGCTGACCAGCAGCTCAATAATGACGATTTCAGAAGTGAGGAACTGACCTTCGATTTACTAACGCAGGTTGTCGGTCGTTGCGGTAGGGGCAAGAACAAGGGCACAGCCGTAATTCAGACAATGACGCCTGAGAATAATATTATTTCACTTGCAAAAATGCAGGACTATGATGCTTTTTATAACAATGAGATTGAGATAAGACACATGATGACTTATCCGCCGTTTTGCGATATCTGCGCCGTTTATGCGATAAGCGAGGATGAACTCAAAGCGCTTTCTGCTGCAAGAGTTTTTCTTGATGAGTTCAGAAAACGGACTGAAAGCACAGAGAATGTTCCGAAAGTGATTGTTTTGCCCGTTATGCCGCCGAGGATTTCAAAGGTAAATAATCGCTTCAGATACAGAATTATTATCAAATGCAGAAACACTGCCGTATTCAGAAAAATAATCTCTGATTTACTTGTTGAATTCGGCTCAAGTAAAACATTCGGCGATGTAACAATGTTTGCAGATATAAATCCACTATCTTTGGTTTGATAATGTAAGGAGAAACAGTATGGCAATCAGAAATATTGTAACAGTTGAAGATCCTGTGTTAAGAAAAAAGAGTCGTCCGGTTGTTAATTTTGATGAAAAACTCTGGACACTTCTTGATGACATGAAAGAGACGCTCAAAAAAGCTGACGGTGCCGGTCTTGCTGCCGTTCAGGTCGGCATTCTCCGCAGAGCGGTTATTGTTGATATAGGTGACGGAAAGCCGCTTGAACTTATTAACCCTGAAATTGTTGAAACAAGCGGAGAACAGGAGGGACAGGAAGGTTGCCTTTCTCTTCCCGGTGAATGGGGCGTTGTCCGCCGCCCTGACTTTGTAAAGGTGCGTGCACAAAATCGCAAAGGGCAGTGGTGTATGTATAAGGGTGAAGGTCTTAAAGCTCGTTGCTTCTGCCATGAAATTGATCATCTTGACGGAATTGTTTTTACCGACAGAGCAAAGCGAATGCTTTCTGAGGAGGAACTCAGACGGCTGAAAGAAGAATAATAGGAGGTCTGGTATTATGAGAATTGCATTTATGGGTACCCCTGATTTTTCAGTTGAATGTCTGAAATCCCTTGTTGCTTCAAAGCATGAAGTTGTTGGTGTTTTCTGTCAGCCGGACAAGCCGGTCGGAAGGAAACAGGAGCTTAGAATGCCCGATGTCAAAATCGAAGCGCTTAAACATAATCTTACAGTGTACCAACCAAATTCCCTGAAAAACGGTCTTGGCGTCGAAATATTGAAGGATATCAATCCGGATTTGGTCATTGTTGTTGCTTACGGAAAGCTTCTGCCGCCGGATTTTCTCGCTTTTCCGAAATACGGATGCATCAATATTCATGCATCAATTCTTCCTAAATACCGTGGAGCTTCACCGATTCATCATTGTGTTCTGAACGGAGAAAAAGAAACCGGTGTGACTGCAATGCAGATGGATTCCGGACTTGACACCGGTGACATTCTTCTGACAGAAAAAATACCAATCGGTATCAATGATACTACGCTTGAAATGTTTGAAAAGCTTTCGGTCCTTGGTGCCGCTGTGCTCATGAAAACAATCGACTTGCTGGAAAAAGGCGAACTTCATCCCGTTAAGCAGGACGATTCAAAGTCGACTTATGCAGGACTTCTTTCAAAGGATGAGGGTATTGTTGATTGGAAAAAGAGTGCAATTGAAGTCCACAACAAGATTCGTGGTCTTTATTCCTGGCCGGGAGCATTTACAAAGCTTGACGGAAAAACTTTGAAGCTTCATAAAGCGGTTCTCAGTGAAAAAAAAGGTAATAATATACCCGGTTCGGTTGTTACTTCTGACGGAAGTTTTGTTGTTTGTTGCGGTGATAACAAATGTATTGAACTGAAAGAAATTCAGCTTGAGGGAAAAAAGCGTTTGGAAGCTTCTTCTTTCCTTAACGGCTACAGACTTTCACCCGGAACAATACTCGGATAATCACACTTTCTCATTAAAGGAGCCCTGTTATGATTTGGTATGACTATTATTATTTTGTTCTTGTTGTTCCTGCAATTATCCTTTCTCTGATTGCACAGGCATCGGTAAAAAGTACCTATAGATCCATGTCCCGTGTTCAGAACCATTCCGGGCTTACCGGTGCTGCTGCAGCGGCAAGAGTGCTTGCTTATTACGGCATAACAAATGTGCGCATTGATCCGGTCGCAGGAAATCTCACAGATCATTATGACCCGAGGGACAATGTAATTCGCCTTTCCTCAAAGGTATTTTCGGGCAATTCAATAGCTTCCGTAGGAATAGCCTGCCATGAAGCCGGACATGCTGCACAGCACGCTCAGAATTATGCTCCGATTAAGATTCGCAACGCAATTCTTCCTGTTGCAAACATTGGCTCATCTGCCGGAGTTTTACTTGCCGTTTTGGGCTATGTTGTTGGATTCGGAATTCTCACAAAGATTGGCATTATTCTTTTTGCCGCCGTTGTTGTTTTTCAGCTTGTCACCTTGCCGATTGAGTTTAATGCAAGCGCAAGGGCAATGCAAGTTATTGATGAAACGGGAATGTTGTCTCATGACGAACAACATGGAGCAAAAAAAGTTCTGACTGCAGCTGCAATGACATATGTTGCTTCACTCCTTGTTTCAATAATGTCGCTTATCAGGCTGATTTTAAGATTCAACTCAAAGGATTGAACTAAGAAAAATGAAACAAACCGCAAGACAGACTGCATACAGTGTACTGCTCAAAATTTTCAAAGACGGTGCATATTCAAACCTTGCCCTTGATTCAGCGCTTAAAGGTTCTGAGCTTGACAACCGTGACAGAGCTTTTGCTTCCGCATTGGTTTACGGTGTTTGCGAGCGGCTTGTTACTCTTGATTATGCCATTTCCGCTCAGCTTTCAAAACCTGTTAAAAAGCTGAAATTACCCGTTTTGACCGTTCTTCGTCTGGGTACATTTCAACTTCTCTTTATGAATTCTGTGCCCTCATCGGCGGCTGTAAACGAAAGCGTTAAGCTTGCAAAGCAAAACGGCTGTTCTTATGCCTCGGGACTTGTCAATGCCGTTTTGCGCAGTGTTGACAGAAACGGACTTGTTTTACCGGACAAAACGGATACTCTGAATTATTTCAGCATAAAGTATTCTTGTCCGCCGTGGCTTGTTGAAAAGTGGATTTCTGAATATGGAGAAGATGTAACTGAAAGGATACTATCACATTCGATAGAGCCGGACAAGCTGACCATCCGTGTCAATACACCAAGAATTTCGACCGATTTGCTTCAACGCCGTTTTGCTTCAAAAGGGATTGAATGTGAGCGAGGTTTCGTTAAGGACTCCCTTGTGTTGGGGTCGATTTCTGAATCTCTTGAAACACTTGAAGAATTTCATGAAGGTCTTTTTCATGTTCAGGGCATTCCCTCACAGCTTTGTGCTGAAGCGCTCGGTGCAAAAGAAGGGGGTACCGTAATTGACCTTTGTGCCGCCCCGGGCGGAAAAACATTCACGGTTGCACAAACCATGAACAATTCGGGAAGGATTTTATCATTTGATCTTTACGAAAAACGTGTTTCTCTGATAAAAAATGGTGCACAAAGGCTCGGAATTGATATCGTCAGTGCTTCTGTCGGTGACGCATGTGTTTTCAACGCTTCTTTGGAAGGGTTTGCAGATTGCGTTCTCTGCGATGTTCCTTGCTCCGGTCTCGGTATAATTTCAAAAAAACCGGAGATAAAGTTCAAAAATCCGGAAGATTTTTCGTCGCTGCCTGAAATACAGCACAAGATTTTGAAAAACGGTTCTCGCTATGTTAAAAAAGGCGGAAGGCTTGTGTATTCAACCTGCACATTGAATAAGGCTGAAAACGAAGAAGTATGTCGGCAATTTGTTGAGGAAAATCCCGGTTTCAGACCGGAAAAACCATTTCCAAAACTTAGCGATAGTTTTTTTGCAACTGTTTTTCCGGACGAAAACAACAGTGACGGTTTTTTTGTTGCACTTTTTATCAATGAGGGGGAGAAATGATGACGGATATACGCTCTTTGAACCTTTCGGAAATAAAAAAAGAGTTTGCTGAATCGGGTGAAAAAGCATATACTGCATCTCAGGTGTATTCATGGCTACATAAGCACCAGGTTTCCTCTTTTGATGAGATGACAAATATAAAAAAGGAACTCAGGGAGAGACTAAAAAAATTATATTACATTTCTGATTGTACTATTGAAAAAAAGTTAGTTTCAGTGTATGATGAAACAGTTAAGTATCTTTTCAGACTTAATGACGGCGAGCTTATTGAATCCGTTGTCATGAAGTATAAATACGGCAGAACAATCTGTGTTTCCAGTCAGGTTGGCTGCAAAATGGGCTGTTCCTTTTGTGCATCCGGAATCGCCGGTTTTGTCCGGAATCTGCTTCCGGGTGAGATTCTCTCGCAGATTTATACTGCTCAAAAGGATCTCGGCGTCAGAATTTCTCATATTGTTATGATGGGCGTTGGAGAACCACTTGACAACTTTGATAATGTGATGCGATTTCTTGAACTTATTTCTGATGAAAACGGTCAGAATATCGGAATGAGAAACATCTCGCTTTCAACCTGTGGAGTTGTCAGCGGAATCTACAAGCTTATGGAAAGAAAGCTTCAGCTTACCCTTTCAATTTCACTGCACGCACCGAGCGATGAAATACGAAACAAAACAATGCCTGTAAACAGCCGTTGGAATATTGACACGCTTCTCAAGGCTTGCCGTGATTATACCGCCGCGACGAACAGGCGGATATCTTTTGAGTATGCCATGATAAGCGGTGTTAATGACAGTGATGATTGTGCAAGGCTGCTTTCAAAAAGACTCAAAGGTATGTTGTGCCATGTGAATCTCATTCCGGTGAATTCTGTCAAGGAAAGGGATTATATAAAAAGCAGCAATGGGCGGATTGCCGAATTTATAAGAATACTTGAAAACAACGGTATAAATGTCACGGTGCGAAGAACTCTCGGCAGCGATATCAACGCATCATGCGGTCAGTTGCGCAGGGGAGAACAGTAAAAACAAACGGACTTTTAAGCCGTTAGAAGAATTGATAAAGTTTTCGGAGGTGAGAGTATGATAGTCGTTGGTAATTCCGATATAGGAAAAGTCAGAGAAGCAAACGAAGATGCGTTTTGCTTCGGTAAATATGACGACGGTTCGGTCTGGGCAATTGTTTGTGACGGAATGGGCGGAGCCTCCGGTGGAAGACTTGCAAGCTCCATTGCCGCTGATATGGTCAGCAGAAAAATTGAAAAGAGCTATAACAGGTCAATGTCCGGAGTATCGGTTGAAAATATGCTTTTGTCGGCGATTACAACTGCAAATGTTACAGTTTTTGACCGAAGCCTCGTTGACGGCAGCCTGAAAGGTATGGGAACAACAATTGTTGCCTGCGTTGTCAAAGGGTCAACTGCTTGTATTGCTCATGTCGGAGACAGTCGGGCATACATAATATCCGAAAACTCAATACGCCAGCTCACAAAGGATCACTCCCTTGTTCAGGAGATGCTTGACAAGGGACAGATCACAAAAGAACAGTTCGATAACCACCCGATTAAGAATATAATTACAAGAGCACTCGGCGTTGATGAAGAAATTGAAATTGATTTTGATTATATTGATGTTTCTGAAAATGATGTCATTCTTCTCTGCTCGGACGGTCTCAGCGGATTTGTCAGACCGGAGCAGATTCTTGAAATATATAACAGTAGTGAATTTGATGTTTTTTGCGACGAACTTATTGCCGCAGCGAATGAAAACGGCGGCCGCGACAACATTACCGTTGTTGCTGTCAAATGCTGAGGGAGTGGAAGATTATGGAAAACTATGTTGGAAAAAGGCTTGACGGTCGGTATGAAATTATTGAGATAATCGGCGTTGGCGGAATGGCTGTTGTTTATAAAGCGTTTGATAATATTGACAACAGAATTGTTGCTGTAAAAGTTCTGAAGGATGAGTTTTTGCAAAACGAAGAATTCAGACGCAGGTTCAGGAATGAATCAAAGGCAATTGCTGTTCTTTCACATCCTAATATTGTAAAAATATATGATGTCAGCTACGGTGACAATATTCAATACATCGTCATGGAATATGTTGACGGCATTACTCTCAAAGAGTATATTGAACAGCAGGGAAGGCTTGATATCCGTGAGGCTATATATTTCATTACCCAGATTCTCAGAGCCTTACAGCATGCCCATGACAAGGGTATTGTTCATCGTGATATCAAGCCGCAAAACATTATGCTTCTTTCAGACGGAACAATAAAGGTTACGGACTTCGGAATTGCCCGATTCAGTCGCAGCGAAACAAGAACAATGACGGATGGTGCAATCGGTTCTGTGCATTATATCAGTCCTGAACAGGCAAAAGGCAGCGTTACCGATGCAAAAACCGATCTTTATTCAATCGGTGTTGTTCTTTATGAAATGTTGACCGGAAAAGTGCCTTTCCAGTCAGATAATGCCGTTTCTGTTGCGTTGATGCAACTTCAGAATGATCCGGTAAAGCCTCGTGAACTTAATCCGGAGATACCTATAGGTCTTGAACAGATTATTATACGGGCAATGCAAAAGAACCCCAACGACCGTTATCAGTCGGCTTCAGAGGTTCTCATGGACATTGCCGAATTCAGAAAGAACCCGAATGTCAAGTTTGACTATTCATATTTTGTTGATAAACAGCCTACAAAGTACATTCCAGTGACCGGCATTGAGAATGCCGCCGATGGCACTTCCGAGGCAGACGATGACGGTTTTGACGAAGAGTTTGATGAAGCAGAACGAAAATCCAAAAAGAAAACCATAGGTATTCTTACCGGTGTGCTCGGTACTCTCGTTCTTTTTGCGGCTATCATTTTAATGATAATTATGCCCGACAAGAACAAGGTCAGTGTCCCTGATTTTGTCGGTCTCAACTTTACCGGCGATGTTATGAACGCTGAGGAATATTCTTCAAAGTTTGTTTTCAACTGCATTGAGCAATCTTCAATTGATAAGGCCAACGGAACTATACTTGATCAGATGCCGAAAAAAGGCAAAAAAGTAAGTCTCGGTGCCGAAATCACTCTTTATATTGCCAAGTCAACAAAAAAAGTGTTTGTTCCGGATGTGTACGGTTATGAATACAGTAGTGCACAGTCAAGACTGAAAGAATTGAACTTTGATACTAAGATTATCAAGGAAAAAAGCTCAGTCAAGGACGCAGGCACAGTTATCAGAACATCTCCTGCCCGTGACACCGAGGTCGATGAAGGTACTCTTATAAAAATCTATGTTGCAACGGCTGAGGATGCCGAACCTGTTGATGTGCCTAACCTTAACGGACTTACTGTTGAACAGGCAAAAACCGAGCTTGAAAAAGTCGGTCTCACACTTGACAGCGAGCGCACAGAATATCGCAGTAACTCTGCTGAAAGGGGAACAATTATCGGTTTTGAGCATGTCGGTGAACAGGTGGCTCCCGGAACGGCAATTGCTGTATATGTCAGCACCGGCGAGCTCCCGACTCAGAGTACAACCGAGTCAACCACCGAATCAACAACAAAAGAAACGACCACTGCCGAACGAACAACCGAAAGCACAACAAGCGCACCAAAGCGTTCAACAACTCTTCCGCCGGAAACGGAAATGACAACAACTCCGACAACCGAACATTCAGAAGCACCCGAAAAGCCGGCAACAGTTCCTTCTGAACCGGAAAGCAGTGACCCTGTGATTGAGGAATAATATGAACAGCATTGGAGATTCAAAAAGAATCAGCGGTATCATACTTAAAGGTATCGGCGGTTTCTATTATGTGGAAACCGCCGAAGGCGTTTTTGAATGCAAAGCCAAAGGAAAATTTCGCAAGGAAAGGAAAACTCCGCTGGCGGGCGATAAGGTTGTCATTGAAGTCAATCCTAACTCTGAAAACACAATTTCTTCCATTGCGGAAAGGAAGAATTGTCTCCGTCGGCCTCCGGTTGCCAATATTGACAAGCTTCTTATTGTTGTTTCAATGCGTGACCCTGAACCGAACACACTCGTTATTGACAAATTGACAGCTCTTGCGCAAAAGAATAAAATCGAACCAATCCTTGTTTTTTCAAAAACTGACCTCGCCTCTGCTGAAAGTATGCAGAAGATTTATAAAACAACCGGCTACAGTGTCTATGCCGTTTCACCGGAGGATTTTTCACAGCTTGATGCAATCAAAACTGAGCTTTCCGGAAATCTTACTGCTTTCACCGGCAATTCAGGTGCAGGAAAATCAACGCTTATCAATGCGCTTTGTCCGTCTCTTTCGCTTGATACGGGTGAGATAAGTGTTAAGCTCGGCCGAGGAAGGCACACAACCCGTCAGGCAGAAATCTTTCATGTCTGCGGCGGCATGATAATTGATACGGCCGGCTTTTCCTCGGTGGATATTGTTTCCGACACACCTATTCTTAAAAATGAACTTGCTGATTGTT
>JAEDHZ010000276.1 GCA_016292705.1 Clostridiaceae bacterium | reverse complement strand
GCTCGTCGCAGGAGTAATAACCAAGAGCAAGTGCAGTTCCGCGAACGCAGATCTCACCAACGATTTCTTTTTCGGTAATCTTTTTGTTCTCACTGTCAAGCAGGAAGACATCCTCATTCAAAAACGGTTTTCCGATTGGTATGCCGTCTGAATAATCCCTGTCTTTTTCGAGTACATGATATGTACAGTTGCAGGTGATTTCAGTCGGTCCGTAAAGATTAACAAACACTGCCTCAGGCAGATGCCTGCTGAAATCTTTCAGCGCTTTCAGCGGCATGACCTCACCGCTGAACAGTATCTTTCTTACAGTTTCCGGTGTTTTATAGTCAAGAGCATGGAAAGTGCTGAGAAGACACAGTGCAGAAACAGCCCATACCATTACTGTTACTTTCTTTTCACAAAGATAATCAATCAATTCAGCGGGCGCAGAAAACAGTCTGCGCGGAATAACAGCAAGGGTCGCCGAGCATTTGAAAGCTGAATAAATATCCTTTACCGAAACATCAAAATCAAACGGAGCCTGATTTGCAAAAATATCATCTTTTGAAAAGCCGAAAGTTTCGGTAAAGCAATCAATGAAATCAATAACACTGCGGTGTGAAACAGCAATGCCTTTCGGTGTTCCGGTCGAACCTGAGGTAAAGTTAATATATAGCGGATCGGTATCAATTGCTCTTTCCCTTACACCGTCAAGCGCAGTGACATCGTTGTCTTCGCTCAAGAGCTGTTCAAATGTAACAATGCTGAAGCCGTCAAAGACACTTGATGCCAGATTTTTCAGCTCCTCGCTTGTAATAATAATTGCGGGGTTGAGAACACCGGCCATTTTTGAAAGCCTCTCTGGCGGAAGTTCGGTGCTGAATGAGCTATAAAAACAACCGGCAAAGCAGGCGCCAAGCATTGCGCAAACGGCATCTGCGGACTTTTCCATATACAGACCAACGGGTTTCTTATCACCCGATCTATGAAAAATCCCGGCACCGATTCGACGACAAACACTGTAAAGCTGTGAATAGGAAAGCGATTTTGTTTCGTCAGTAACCGCTGTTTTTTCAGGAAAAAGTTCAAGGGACTTTTCAATGTATGATAACACATTACGATTCATTATATTTCTGTTTCCTTTCAACCGTAAAGTTGATTCTCCGCCGAAACCGGGCGGAATATAAGAATTAAGAGTTTATCATTTTCAACGGCAGTAATTGTATCAGACAGACCTAAAAAAATCCTTACATAAATGTACTATTTTTGTAACAAAAAATTTCAAATCAATTACAACTTATCAGCTTGATTACAAAAACCACACCATTCTGACTGTTATATGCGTTGACTGAACCGCCATGCAAACGAACAATTTCAGATGTCAGAGCAAGACCTATACCCGTGTTGCCGTTTTTTCCGGTATAAAACCGGTCGAATATATGCGGAAGATCCTCAACAGAAATCCTGCTGGCGTCATTGAAAACTTTAACAACGCAAAACTTTCCTTCAGTTTTGCAGGTCACTGAAATTTTACTTTTGCAGTGACGCAAAGCGTTAACTATGACATTCGTGAAGGCTCGACCAAGCTGTTCCTCATCGCAATCAGCAAGCACAGATGATTCTGAAAATCCGAGAGTAATCTCGACATCCTTTTCCTTCCGGATTCCCTCAACTGCACGCAGACAATCATACAGTATCTCTCTGACATCGGTCACAGCAGTTGTAAGGACTAATCTGTGAGCATCAATTTTTGAAATTGAAAGAAGTTCTTCAACAAGTCTCGTCATCCGGTCGCTTTCCTCAAGGATAATTGTTGCTGACTGAATGGGATCAATTACGCTTGCCTGAATTCCCTCGGCATAACCCTGAATTGCCATAAGTGGGGTTTTCAGCTCATGGGAAGAGTTCTGAAAAAAACGACGCTGCGCATCCTGAGATTCTTCAATCCTTTTTCCCAGTTTCAGACCTATTACGCTCATGACAGCAGAGACACACAAAAACGCAAATCCAAGCAGCAAATCAAGCGACTTTGTATATCTCATAACGGGCTGAATGTTGATATACATAATAGTCGGTGAACTTTCTCCTGTCAGTTCAAAAGCGTCATCATACTCGACAAAAACATAATATCCGTCATCCGTTTTGAATGTATAGCATTCTTCAAGCTCAA
>JAEDHZ010000275.1 GCA_016292705.1 Clostridiaceae bacterium | reverse complement strand
GATTATATCTCTGATACACGGAATAGACAAGTATTCCTGAAATGACGATGAGAATCGCAACTGTGACTATAAAGATATTACGAAGCCACCGTGCCTTAATTGTTCTTTTGATTGTACTCACCGTCCCATAATATGTTGTTATTCAGCAACCCATTTGTAGCCCTTTCCCCAGACAGTAATCAAGTGTTCGGGGCAGGATGGATCTTTTTCAATTTTCAGCCGTAATCTTCTGATATTGACATCGACAACTTTGTCATCACCATAATAGCTTTCTCCCCATACCTGCAACAGAAGTTCTTCACGGGTGATGGTTTTCTCTGTGTTGGAAAAAAAGTATTCAAGAATTTGAAACTCAATCTGAGAAAGATCAATGCGCTGCTTGCCGCAAAATACGGCTCGTTTTTTGGTGCTGAGGAGAAAGTTACCGCAGGTAATCTCATCGCTGTGCGTGTTGATTATTTCCTTGCTCAGTTTTACACGGCGATAAACAGCATCTATGCGTGCAAGAAGTTCAGTCAGTGAAAACGGTTTTGTTATGTAGTCGTCTGCGCCGCAATAAAGGCCGTAAACCTTGTCGTGTTCCTGAGCTTTTGCACTCAGAAAAATCACACCGATGTTCTGCGATTTTTCCCGAATATGGCGGCAAACATCAATCCCGCTGACTGAAGGCATCATAATATCGAGCAAAACAACATCAAACGAATCCGTTTCTCTGTCAAAAATATTTATTGCATCAGTACCGTTTCCGGCCTCAGAAACACTGTAGCCTGCTTTCGCAAGATTCAATGTTATAAATTCCCTAATGGAGACTTCATCTTCAACAACAAGGACTTTTCTTTTCAATTATCTCACCTCAATTATATATAATCCCGGTGGTTATATCTTTTTTGCTGATACCAAGTTCTTCACCGGCTTCAAAAATTCTGTAGCAATACTTTTTGCCCTTGTAGCTCCCGATCGGTCTGAAGCGTCCGGAAATGATACTGCCGGTTTCGTCATTTTCAATTCCGATTTCAAACAGCGCAACATTCTGAAAATCACCGCCCGGGTCCCGCTCAATTTGATAGACACGCATTGTTTCATCATCCGAAAGCAAGATGGGAATTGCACTCTTTTCAAGATGTTTCGGGAGTCTATAGTAATAGTTGTTCTTTCTGTTGTCAAAATATGTTGCGATTTTTGTAAATTTATCTTCAAAAACGGCTTTCCATTCAATAACACTTGAAGAAAGCTCCTTGTTCGCACGCTTTTGTTCTGTAGGAATTTCAACAACACCGTCTTCATTGATGTCGGTGCACTCAATATTTGAGCTTCTCTTTGAAAGACCGGAAATGGTTTTTCCGTCAACATATACCCGTTTAAGACCGCCGGTTTCAATTTCATAGCAAACCATATCAGTGGTCATTTGCCCGTCAGCAGTAAAACCGTCAATATAAATACGGCTCTCGCCCGATTTTTTCAAACAATCAAATGAAATCTTTGAAACAGTTGAAACGACATGGTCAACATCAAGTGAAGCAAATTGATGAACTGCTTTTGATGAATAAGAATATATCTTCATAACCGAAAGTGAAGAATCGGCGGATTTGTCATCATAGATAACTACAAGCTCGCTTTTGTCATCCGAATTTAAATCGAAGACTCCGAAAGCGGAATAGCTCTTTTGAAAAATGCTCTTAATCTCAGCATTGTTTATTTCTACAGTATAGATATCAAGCTGCTGAATGAGCTTGTTGGTCTGAAGTCCCCAACCAATGATGATTTCAAGTATTCCGTCGCCGTTAATGTCAGCAAATTCGACCTGCCTGACTTCATTGAAGCCGCTTTCAGCCCCGGCGAGTGCAACCCATCCGTTTTTATCGGAGCCGAGAATTTGAAAGTTGACAGATTCACTTGTTCCATTCTGAGAATAAAAGGCAAGAATTTCTTCATTCCCGTCTTTGTTAAGGTCAACATGAATCAATGCAGAACGGTGTTCACCGCCCTTTGGTGTTTTCAGAACATAATTACTGCCGACAGCCTTCTCAAAAACCTGCCATATCTGTGCGCTCTGCTCATCGCGCGACGGAGCATGAAGGAGAGAATCAATAGGCTTTGATTTCAGACTGAAAAGCAATAGTAATCCGGCAGCAATTATGGTCAGTAATATGACAGCAGTTGATAACCTTTTCAAAT
>JAEDHZ010000274.1 GCA_016292705.1 Clostridiaceae bacterium | reverse complement strand
AACGGAGGAAATCATGGAACGGATTGAAGCGTTTGAAAAGATGCTCTGCGATATAGTCAGGCAGTCGGAATATGAAACGGCCCAGCTTGAAAAACTCAAAGCTGAGGGCAGGGAAAAGTCCGCAACATACCGTCAGTACCTCGGCAACCGCCTGATGTATAAAGCTATACTCGAAAAGTACAGACAATACGGGCTTATCGACTGAGCCGGCAATAGAGATAAAACAAAAGCTATAAATTACGAAAGACTCTTGCTTCGTGATTTATAGCTTTTTTATTTGCGTGAAATTATTCTTCAACCTTTTTGATATTGAAAGAGATGCTGACTGCTTTTCGTGCTTCCTCAAGATCTCTGAACTCACCGGAAAAAATAAACTGAGAAAGGAGGTTGCCCGTTGCCGTTGCTTCTGTTGGACCCGCATAGACCGGCTTTTTCGTGTACTGTGCGGTGAGTGCATTGAGATAGCTGTCACGGCTTCCGCCGCCGACAATGTGGATTGCCGAAACTGTTTTGCCTGTTAACCTTTCAATCTCCCTGATTGCATAGTCGTACGATTTTGCGAGTGAGTGATAGACGCTTGAAAGCACTTCTGAAAGCGTCATATCCGGCCTTTTCAGCAGACCTTTGATTGCTTCAATCATATTCTCAGGTGCAACAAGCTGCGGCGCATTTACATCAATATACTCAAAACTTTTGCAACTTTTTGCAAGCACCATCATTTCGTCATAAGTGAGGCTTCTTTTGAGATCTCTGCGTATACTTTGCAAAAGCCACATTCCCATATAGTTTTTCAAAAAGCGGAAACGGTAGTCAATTCCGCCCTCGCTCGCAAAGTTAACACGGCGTGCTTCGTCACAGGTTATTGCCGTCTGGCTTTCAATGCCGATTATGCTCCATGTTCCGGAGGAAATGTAAGCCGCATCCTTTTCAAGCGGACAGGCGGCAACGGCTGAGGCGGTGTCGTGCGCAGGACAGAAAACAACAGCTGAGGAAAAGCCGAGCTCCTCTTCAAGTTCCTTTTTGAATGAGCCGACAAGCGTTCCCGGCGGAACAATTTTTCCGAACAGATCCTTTTTGAAGCCGAGCTCATCAATAATCTCTTTGTCCCATTCCTTTGTTTCGTGGGAGACCATGGCTGTTGTTGAGCAAATGGTATATTCGTTGAGCGGTACTCCGGTAAGCTTGTAGGAGAGATATTCCGGCATAAGCAGAAAAAAGCTTGCCTTTTCAAGTTTTCCGCTCATTTTATCGCAATAAAGCTGATAGACGGTGTTAAAGTTTTGCTTCTGAATTCCGGTTTTGGAATAGAGCTTTTCAAACGGGACAGTTTTCTCTGTTTCGGGAATTGCCGCCTCTGTTCTTGCGTCACGATAGCAAAAGACCGGAAGCAGTTCTTTTTGGTTTTCGTCAAGGAGAACATAGTCAACTCCCCAGGTGTCAATGGCAACCGTTTCGGGAATCATATTTTTTTCCTTGCAGACACGAAGCCCGTTGATAACTTCACTGACAAGCCTTTCGGTGTCCCAGACAAGGTTTCCGTTTTCATCATTGAGCGAGTTTTCAAAACGATAGATTTCCTTTGTTTTAATAACACCGTCACAAAGCCAACCCATAATATGACGCCCTCCGGACGCTCCGATGTCAACAGCAAGATGATATTTCATTTTGTTTCCTCATTCCTGTTCAAGATCTCAAAAATTTTTGCCGGTATCTTTTGAAAATTCCTCGGCGGCGCTGTGCCACTGCTTGTATTCAGGATCGTTTCGCTTATCTCTGAAAAGGTCAAGCGTGTTTAAATACTTGCCGAGATAAGCACTTGCTTTGATTGCGCCGGTATAGTTCAGGTGGTCGCCGTTGTCCTTTGTGTCGGTCTTCCAGTTTATCGGAATCTCCTTCCTCAGAACATTCATATCAATATAATCACAACCGATATCCCTTGCAAGCTTGCTGACCGCATTGTGGCGGCGCATATTCCAGTTTTTAACGCTCGGCGAGCTGACAAGAACAAGCCTTGCTCCGTTCTGTTCGCAGAGCTTTTTGATTTTTTCAACATACTCGCCGTTCTTCTGGGGAAAGGCTTCGTGGCTTTTGCTTGGCTTCATATAATGCTTTGTGTCAACGGAACCAATGGCGTTGCTGTAGACATAACCTTTGTTGATTTCGGTGTTTGTGAGGTCAACT
>JAEDHZ010000273.1 GCA_016292705.1 Clostridiaceae bacterium | reverse complement strand
CTATGTATTGTTTTGAGCAGACCGCCTCCGGTGAGTGTCGGGGCAAACTTATATATTTCCGTTGAAATCTCGTTGAAGAATCTCGAATCCGTTCCACCCATCATGAGATACGGAGAAACAACTGTGTTTGTGAAATTATTGTCAATTGAATCCACAATCGCATTCCAGTATTTTCCGCTTGCCTTTGCGCATGGCGTAGGGTTAGAATAGTTGACAATTCTGAATGAAAGCTCCGGGTCATTTGCTGCTTTTCTCATGTGCGCAATTGCGCTTGCAGGGGTTTCACCCTCTGAAAGGCGGATATTGACGATTGCCTTTGCTTCGCCCGGAAGAACATTTGCTCCCTTGCTGCCCTCAAGCTGAGTGAATGCCATTGATGTTCTGAAGAGTGCTGCCGCAGTTTTATTATGCTTGCATGCGAATTTTATCAGCGGCGAGAAGCACCATAGATTTCCGAGGACAAGCTTTCCTAAATATGGTGTGTGGGGTGCAATCGCTTTGAACATCGCTTTGACGGCATTGTTCATTTTCATCGGGAACTGTCGGTTTTCAATTTTCACAATGTCCCTTGCAAGTGCACCGACCGCCGTGTGAACGGGCGGTTGCGAGGAATGGCCGCTCTCGCCTTTGACGGTAAGTTCAACATCCATAGGCCCTTTTTCAGCAATACCCACAGCGGCAATATCGTGTGGGAAAACCTTGATATTGCTTGAAAGAATTGTTCCGCCCTCGTCAAGAACAAATGCAGGTGAAATGCCTCGTTCCTTCAGGGTGTTGACAATTGTCGGAGCACAGTCTCCGGCAATCTCTTCGTTGCAGCCGAATGAAAGATAAATGTCGTTTTCCGGAACGAATCCGGCATCCAGCAAGGCTTCTGCGCTTTCCATAATGCCAAACAGACTGCATTTTGTGTCAAGTGTTCCTCTTCCCCAAAGGAAACCGTCTTTTATTTCACCGCCGAACGGGTCAACGCTCCATTTTTCCTCGTCAACCGGAACAACATCAAAGTGCGCCATGAGTACCGACGGGGAGGAGCTGCTTTTTCCCTTGATGCGAAACAGAAGACCGCCGGCAATGTCCTCTTTTTCACTTCTTCCATATACGGAGGGATAAAGTTCTTCCAGCAAAGTTCGGAATTTGTCGAACTCATTTTGGTCAATTTTTGATTCATCTTTATGTGAAACGGTTTTGCAGCGGATCATTTTTGAAAGATTATCTGCTGCAAGCCCGGTGTCGACCTCAACACTTTTTTTGCTTTTGTCCTTGTTGAGTTCCGGCGTTTTAATCATCAGGGCATTGATGTTGATAATCAGAAGAAAAACAGCAAGGGCAATGAGTATTATTATAAAAAACGGCACAGTAAAATCTCCTTTCCGTTAAGTAACCTTTGATTAGCAGGTTTCGGACACACTGTATTATTCAGGGGAACCTGAAATCGGGAGTTGCCGAAAAACAGCAACCCCCGCAAATGATTTATACCCACTTGAGTTTATACATAATGTGAGCGCCGAGCATTGAAATTGCAACGCCGGCAAAGATGAGGATACCGATCTGAATTGTTCCGGCGAAAACAAGAAGAAGCGAAAGCACAGCAATGGGGAAAATTGAAATCCGCCAGTGCTTGACAAAGTAGGTTGCGGCAAGCGAACCGAAGATTGCATAGGTGACCTGCTTGAATGCCGGAGCAAGAGCGCCCTCGCTCATGACCTTTGTAAATGTGGGGTTAACAGCAAAAATCAGAACGAAAACTGCAATAATGAGTGTTGTAACAATTGCCGAAGCGGCGATGGATATTGTTGAAATAATTTCGCCCTCTTCGGAGTTGGCGCGGACTTTTGCGTTCTCCATTGCGTTGAGTGCGCAAGGCAGCTTGAGGTTCGCAATGTTGCCCGTCAGGAAGGAAAGATAAGTTCCGCCTGAGCCGAGCAGCGGAGCGTAGGCAATAACCTCAATAACGCCTGTAGGATAAAAGAGGATTGCAACCGAAGCAAAGCCGCTTGCAACGACACCCCAATCAGGCCATACTTTGAGATGCAGACAAATCAGAAACGGAACTGAAATCAAAGCGATAATTGCAAGCACACACCAGATTCGGCCGTAAAAATGAACGGAGTCAAGGTAAGTTCTTTTTTTCATTTTTAATACCTCCATTCAATTGCCGCACGGTCGGGCGCAAAGCTT
>JAEDHZ010000272.1 GCA_016292705.1 Clostridiaceae bacterium | reverse complement strand
AATTTACTTGAGTGGACAATACCGGAGAAAATCAATATTGCTCTTCCGTCACTTCGTGTTGATAATTTTTCGGACGAGCTTATGGAAAAGCTTAATAAGGTTCGCCGCAGCGGACTGACATTTGCGCCGGAGGCAGGGACTCAACGGCTTCGTGATGCAATCAATAAGAATGTTACTGAAGAAGAGGTTCTTCGGACTTCGAGGAAGGCATTTTCAGGCGGTTGGACGGCTGTGAAGCTTTATTTCATGCTCGGACTTCCGACTGAGACGCTTGATGATGTTGCAGGAATTGCAGACCTTGCGCAAAAGGTTGTTGATGAGTTTTATAAAAATCCGGACAAGCCCAAGGGCAAGGGAGTCCAGGTTTCAATAAGTGTTGCTTCCTTTGTTCCCAAGCCCTTCACTCCGTTCCAATGGGAACCGCAGGACACAAGGGAAATGTTGCTTGAAAAGCAGGAGCATCTTCTCTCGTGTGTAAAAACAAGGAAAGTTTCCGTCAGCTATCATAAGGTTGACATAAGCTTCCTTGAGGGTGTTTTTGCCCGTGGAGACAGGCGGCTTTCAAGGGTTATAGAGTATGCGTGGAGGCATGGTTGCAAGTTTGACGGCTGGGATGACAGCTTTAGATTTGACACATGGCTTGAAGCGTTTGAACAATGCGGTGTTGATCCGTTGTTCTATTCATCGAGAAAGCGGGAATTTGAAGAGATTCTCCCTTGGGATCACCTTGACTACGGAATCCGTAAGGATTTTTTGATTAGCGAAAACAAAAAGGCACATGAAAGCGAAACAACACCCCATTGCCGCATAAAATGCGCCGGATGCGGAGCAAACAAACTTAACGGAGGAAAGTGCGATGCGATGCGTAAGAATCTGGTTTGAAAAAAAGGGAGATGTCCGCTTTATTTCACATCTTGACCTGATGCGGACAATGACACGTGCTATACGCCGCTCTCAGATTCCTCTATGGTATACAGAGGGCTTCAATCCACATCCATATATGACCTTTGTTCTTCCGCTTTCGCTCGGAATGGAAAGTGAAAACGATGCTATGGATATCCGCATTGAGGGTGAGATAACAAACCAAGAGGTTATGGCGGCCCTTTCAAGGGTCATGCCTCAGGGAATAACGGTAACCTGTGTCACCGAGCCTGTGCTCGACCCTAAGTTTATCGCTTTTGCTTCCTTTGATATCGCTTTTTATACCGGGGACAGTGCAGATATGCTTGAAAAACGCATAAAAACAATGCTTTCAGGAACTGAGCTTGTTGTTCAGAAGCTCGGAAAAAAAGGACACCGAAAGGTTTATAAGGATATTGACCTGCTGCCGCATATCAAAGACTATGAGCTGAAAGAAAAAGATGGTGTAACGGTTTTGTCTCTTGTTCTTCCGGCCGGCAGCACAACAAATATCAATCCGTCGCTTCTTGCTGATGAGATAATCAAAGGCGGAAGTGAAGACGATTACTACATTATTAAAAGAAAGCAGCTATTTGAAAAAGACATGAAGGCTTTTGAATGAGGAAAATACTCTCGTTTTTTTGAAAAATACTTTAAAAACCCTTGCATTAGTCATCTTTTTGTGATAGAATACTTGAGCATTTGTATCCGTCGCATTGCGGCGGGGTTTGATGCCGGCTGAATTCAGTCTGTAATTTTAAAAGCGGTCCTCTGTTCCTTCCGGGGCATGAACGTGGCAGAATTTAGGAGGAAAAAACCAATGGACGCACTCAAACTTATCTCGGACTCAAGCCTCAAGGCTGAAGTACCCGAAATCAACATCGGTTCAACCGTTCGTGTTCATGTAAAGATCCGTGAAGGCGAAAGAGAAAGAATCCAGATGTTTGAAGGAACCGTTATTGCCAAGAGAGGCAGCGGAGTTTCTTCAACCTTCACCGTCCGCCGTGTTGCTTATGGCGTTGGCGTTGAAAGAGTTTTCCCCGTTCACTCACCGAATGTTGTTGCTGTTGATGTTGTCAGAAACGGTAAGGTTCGCAGAAGCAAGCTTTATTATCTTCGTGACAGAGTCGGTAAGGCTGCAAAGGTTAAGGAAAAGCTCGGCTGATAAGCGTTCAAAAAGGGGGAGAGACTTTCGGGCTTTCTCCCTTTTCTCATTTTGATTAAAAGGGTGATAATATGGATATCGCAACAAAGGATAAAAACGATCTGTCCTTTCGTGAAAAGGTC
>JAEDHZ010000037.1 GCA_016292705.1 Clostridiaceae bacterium | reverse complement strand
AATTGCGTCACGCTGGCGACTGTTTTTTAACATCGTCTGTTTCCCTTTCAATAATAATAATCGTTATCATTATTATAATTATCTTGTCCGATTTGTCAAGTACTTTTTTCTAAAAATTTTTAGTTTCAGATATCAGACTTTGTTGGGAAAATATACATTCAATTTTCGGATCTTATTCTTTGTAAGTCTTTTCCGAATATTCTTTTGCAAGTTTCAGAAGCGTAGGATTTGTTCCGTATTTTTTGCAAAGTTCAGAAATGTCGGAAAGATTCGGCTGTTTCTCCTTTTTCAGCTCGCAGCGCAGCATCAGATTCTTTGGTGAATGTTCAAAATCAACAAACTCAATAACATCTGTTTCATATCCGAAGCGGGTTAATATCTCTGCACGCAAAGAGTCCGTCAAAAGAGCAGAAAACCGTTCCTTAAAAAGTCCGTGGGAAAGCAACAAATCAAAATCTCCACCCTTTTTTATCTGGGAGTTAATCTCATGCTGACAACAAGGCACAGAAAAAATATTCTTTACCCGGTTTTCAATCGCATAAAAAAGCGCATAATCAGTTGCAATGTCGCAAGCATGGAGAGTTATCATCATGTCTGCCCTGCCGCTGAAAACACGGTCTCCCGTGACATCATTGACAAAAAACTCCAGTCCGTTATAGCCGTACTTTTTTGCAATCCTGTTGCAATTTTCAACAACATCCTTTTTCAGGTCAAAGCCGATAACCTTTGCTCTTATCTTTCTGATCTGTGTGAAATAGTAGTACACGATAAAGGTCAGGTAGCTTTTTCCGCAGCCGAAATCTAAAATTGTAATGTTCTCAAGCTCGCTTTTTGAAAAACAGTCGTCAATGAGTTCAACAAAACGATTGATTTGCTTATACTTGTCATATTTGCTCTTGATTATTCTGAAATCCTTTGAAAAAACACCGAGATCAACAAGAGCCGGTATATTTTCCCCCTCTTTCAAAAGATATGTTTTCTCACGGTCATGCGTCTTAGCCTGCGCCGAAAGATTGTTTGAACTTTCCCTGCGTTTGATTTTGTCCGGAAAAACCGTGTAATGAATGTTCACACCTCCTGCAGTCAACGAAGCCTGACGAAAGCTTTTTTCTCCCGTTTGCTCAATCCATGAAAAAAGCTGCTCAAGGTTCAGATTTTTATGGAACACCTGATTACCTTTAAACTGCTCAAGCTGCCATATTCTTTTTCCTTTTGAAAGAAACGGCCGGACCGAAACCTTTGAAAACTCAACATCGCTTTGCTTTTTTTCGCTGAAAACAATCCTGATTATACTGTCCTCAAGTGAAAGAATATCTTTTTCTATTACGGAACTCAAAATTATTACCTGCTTTCTTTTTGAAAAAGACACAAAGCGGCTTTGCCGAAAAATCTCCAAAGTCAGAAGCTGACAAATGATAAGATCTTCCGCCAAAACCGCCTTAGTCATTCAAGCAATCGCTAAACGGCCGCAATGAGCCGCTCAGCTATTACCATTTTGAACAATCTGATACTGATTATTCCTGTTCTTCCTTCATTTTTGCAAAGCACTCGCTGCAGTAAACATCTCTGCCTTCAGTGGGCTTGAAGGGAACCTTAGCCTCACCGCCGCAGCTTGCGCAGGTTGCAGTGAACATTTCGCGCTCCGGCTTAGCAGCATTCTTGCGGGCATAGCGGCATTCTTTGCAGCGCTGAGGCTCATTCTGGAAGCCTTTTTCAGCATAGAATTCCTGTTCACCTGCGGTGAAAACGAATTCTTGACCGCATTCTTTGCATACGATTGTCTTGTCCTGGTACATGATGAATTACCTCGATTCAAAATATTGCCCTTGCCGGAATTGCACCGCCCCTTTGAAATCAACGCTCTTCTTTAAGCTATCGGGCATATATGACAACAGACATCTTTCACTGTTCCTCAAGCGCAATGCGCAGCTTTTTGCGTGCACGCTGAAGCGTTCCGTCAACTGCCTTTGGTGAAAGACCGCAGATCTCTCCGATCTCACCGTAGCTGTTGTTGCAAAGATAAAGGGAAAAAACCCTTTTTTCCTGCGGCGAAAGTTTTGAGGAAATAAGCTTTGAAAGGTGTGCAGCTTCGTTTTTTGCAACGACCGCCTCCTCCGGAGACGGTGCATTATCCGCAGTTGCGCTTTCCTCCTCAATGGGAACAAAGAGCGAACGGGGAATCTGCTTTTTTGCGCTGCGGATTTTGAGCGCAGAAAGCATACGGTTGCGGATACAAACGGACGCATAGGTTGCAAAAGACACAGAACTGCTTTCATTGAACGACCAAACGGCGGCAAGGAAGCCCAGAATACCCTCCTGCACCAAATCCTCACGCTCAAGCTCCGAACCGGAAAATGAAGCCGCAACAGCTTTTGCAACACGCAGATACCGAAGCGAAAGCTCATTCCATGCCTTTTCATCTTCGAAATCTCTGCAGAGAGCCGAAAGCTTCTCGTCCGAAAGGGAGAGGTAGTCGCTCATGAAAAAATCCTTTCTGCCTATTATCGGCAATATAATACGCTATTTCAGATAATTTGTCAACCGAACTTTTAACCAAAAGGAATGTCCTTTTTTTGTCAACAAGCAACAAGATATACCTTATATTTCCTTGAATTTCAAAAATACGATCTGTTACAGTTCAATATAATGCAAAACTATATCCTCATAAACGCCGTCAATGTTCAAAAAACCGCCCGGAACAATTCCGAGGGTTTTGAATCCGAGCTTTTTATAAAGGGAAAGAGCAGCAGTGTTTGAAGCAACAACAGCGTTGAACTGCAAGATTCTGAAACCGAGCTGCCGCCCTTTTTCCAAACAATCTTTTACAAGCGATTCACCGACATGACAACCTCGCGCACTCCTGCCAACGGCATAGCTTGCGTTTGCAATATGTCCGCACCGGCCGATATTGTTGGGGTGAAGAATGTATAATCCGACAACTTTACCTGTCTCTTTTTCTTTTGCAATTCCCGTATATGACTGAGCGCAGAAAAAGGAAGCACCGCTTTCCGGCGTCAGAAGCTCAAGCTGCGGAAAAGCCCGACCGTCCTCAACAACGCTGTTCCATATCTCAATTGCACCTTCAAGATCACTTTCGTTATATTGTTCAACAACAACAGACATTTCATCACCGCTTTCATTCAATCGTTGCGCCGCCGACAACAACATCGCCGTCATAAAGCACAACTGCCTGACCCTTTGCAAAGGCACGCTGGGGAAAGTCAAATTCAATGTGAAGGCGGTCTTCGCCAACCTGTTCCGCCGTTGCCCATTGCTCGCCCTGCTTGTATCTCACCTTTGCCTTGACCCTCATCGGCTTGTCAAGCTTTTCAACTGCTATCAAGTTCACATCCGAAGCGTACAGATTCTTTGAAAACAGGTATTCCTCCTCAGAAAGAATAACCTTGTTATTCTCCGGATCCTTTTCAAGAACATAAAGCGGTGCCTTGAGCGAAAGACCGAGCCCCCTGCGCTGACCGATTGTGTAACGGATTATTCCCTTATGCGTTCCGAGAACATTTCCGTCACGGTCAACAAAATCTCCGCAAGGAAAGGTTTTGTTGAGGCTTTTTTCAATGAATGAAGCGTAATCGCCGTCCGGAACAAAGCAGATGTCCTGACTGTCATGCTTTTTTGCGTTGACAAAACCTATTTCTTCCGCAATTGCACGAACCTCATCCTTTTTCAGTCCGCCGAGAGGAAAAAGAGTATGAGCAAGCTGAAACTGCGTAAGTGCATAAAGCACATAGCTTTGATCCTTCGTTTCGTCAACGCCCTTTTTAAGGAGAAAGCGACCGCTGATTTCATCATATTCGTTCCTTGCGTAATGCCCCGTCGCAACATAGTCATGTTCAAGCTCCAACGCTCTTTTAAGAAGCTTATCGAACTTGAGATAGCGGTTGCAGTCAATGCAGGGATTGGGCGTTGCTCCCTTCTGATAAACATCAATGAACTTGCCAATTACCTTTTCCCTGAAATCCTCGGTAAAATTGAAAACATAAAACGGTATGCCGAGCTTATAGGCAACGCTGCGTGCGTCCATTGAATCCTCAAGAGAACAACAGGTCTTTTCGGCTATAAATGCGCCGTCGTTATCAAAAAAACGGCAGTTGACGCCCGTCGGCTCCCAGCCGTTTTTCAAAAGCAGATATGAGCAGACAGAACTGTCCACGCCTCCGCTCATTCCAACCATAACTTTCTTATTCAAACAAAGCACCCCCGTGGGCAGAGTAATTATAAAATAACTTTTTAATTATACCACACACAGTAAAACAAGGTCAATTATTTGAGAACAATATATCCGCTGTAATTATCGCCGGAAAAGCTGCCGCTTTTCGGGCTTTTCTCGCTGTGCCATACCTTATAGGTATTTCCGCCGCAAGTTAATTTCAACGGTTCGCTTTTTGTTTTGCTTTGAATCAATCCGACATATTCCTCAAGACAGAGGTTATTTTCCGTCATATAATACGCATGTGGAACGCCGACAAATCTGAAATGCCACGGTTCATACGATATTCCCGTAATATCTTTCTTGTTCTCAGGATATCTGAGAACAAAGCCGTATTTCCATGCGTTTTTCAAAAACCACTCATACTCCCCTGTTGCGTCAAAGTCCGTTGAAGAGCCGTCATCTGCGTTGTATATTGAAAAGTCAACACAAAGACCGGTATGGTGCTCGCTGAAGCCCGGAGTCTGAACATGACTTTTTGTGTAAATCCTGCCCATGAGTTCAAGCTTCTGACGGTATATTTCCTGCTGACTCTGAACACTGCGGTAACCACTTATGACATTGATTTTTTTGAGTCCGGTTTCTTCCCTGAAAGCGTCGAGCATATCGCAAAGCGGCTTGACGGCAACTTTTTGAAGCTCAATTTCGGTTGTGCCCATATAAAACGAATCAGTTTTGTTTTCATATAGGTTCACAAGTTCCTCACCCGAGTTGCGGTAACGGTGCTCGCTGTTGACAAGAACAAGACTTCCGGAGTATTTTCCGTCAGTTGTAACCTTGTTGGAAAGAGCTATATCCGAAAGCTCACCAACAGCAACCGGAATACGGTCAAGAACGGCAAAGACGACTATTGCAGCAAGAACAACTGCAGCAATTCTGATGATGTGTTTCATAAACAAAAACCTCTCTTCTGAAAGTCTGAAATAATTATAGACTTCCAAAAGAGAGATTGTCTTAACAGTTACTTACAGATTTCTTACAACAATCTTATGAATTGATAAAGGTGTTATTCTTTGCAAGCTTTTTCATTGAAAAATACAAAGCTATTCCTGCGGTAAACATTACAGCAATTTCGCCCAATGCAACGAAAGCACCCTGAACAAGAAAGCTTCCGAAGTGGAAACTGCCCTCAACGAAGAAAATTTCAATTTCTGCACCGACGATAATTCCGTTGAAAACGGCGGGCATCAGAAATGAAAGAACCGGAAAGCCCTTGACGCAGACCTTGCGCAAGGCACGCATACACAGCGCCGCAAGGAGGGTCGCAATGCTTCCGAAAATCATATCGACCGGAAGTGCCGACATAAAAAGAAAATTCGCCAAAAAGCAACCCAATGTGAGGCCGGGAACCGCTGCCCCGGAAAAGAGGCAGAGAATCATCAGCGCCTCACTCACCCGGTATTGTACCGCCATTGACGCAGTTCCGGGGAAGAGCAGCTGTTGGACGAGAGTGAGCACGGCATACATTGCCGCAATGAGCGCCGCCTGCGCAATGAACAAGGACGCTTTTTTGCCTGTCGTTTTCATATTGAATTACTCCTTTAGTTTTGATTTAGAACCTTGGCGGTTCAAGTCAGGAAGGTCTCGAACTGACTGCCCGGGTATTATACTAAACATATCAAAAATTGTCAAGTCAGGAGGAATTCAAAACAAAGCTCAACCAAGCCCATACAATTGACAATTACCCTGAAACTTGTTAAAATAGTTATACTTCAGAGAAAGAAGATGAAAAAAATGAAGCACAAAAAATTAACGGCAGTTTTTCTTTGTATTCTCATTCTTTTAGGCACTTTTGCGCCGCAGATTTCTTTTGCAGCCACAAAGAATGAAAATGATTTTAAAATTGAAAACCTCAGCATGGGTGGCGGCGGTGCGTTCTTCCTGCCCCTAATCAATCCCACCGACAGCAGTAACTTTATTGTTGCCTCCGACATGGGCGGCCTTTACACATCTTTTGACAAGGGCGAAAGATGGACAAGGACGGAAACAAAGGGTGTTATAAGAGACAGCGCATTTTCTGAGGACGGAACGCTTTTTGCCTGCGGATTCGGAGTATACAAAAGCACCGACAAGTGCCTTTCACTCGAAAGAATCTATCCCAAAAACATCGTCTATGAAATCAGCCGCTACGGCTGGAACGAAAACCTTTTTTTCACCGAGCCGGAAGAATATGGCGGCTATGACAACGGCTACATTGCCTGCGTTGAGCCTTTCAAAGACCGTCTTTTCTTTGTCAGTATTACCTGGGAAGGATATCTTAAAGTTTTGAGTTGCGACTTTAACGGAGACAACCTTCGTACCCACTTTGAAAAGGATTATTCCAAGATTTCCTCCGATCCGACAGGAATGAATGTCAGACTTTGCATTGACGAAAGCGGCATATATTTTTCCGATATGCTTGAGATACGCAAACTCTCCTTTGATTCGAAGGACGATTATGAAACCGTATACACAGCCAGTGGAGAAATTATTGAAATCATAAAAATTGAAAACAAATACTTCATTCTTGATGACATTGAAAACGAAACCCTTATCCTTTGTTCAGAAAGCTTTAACGGCCTTGAAAATCTGAATGAGCAGAACACGCTCAAACACACTTATACCTGGGACAAAGAATACACTATCCCCTGGCGTTTTGTCCACATTGCCGGCTATGACCTTGACAACATCTTCCTTGCTGTCAGCACTCCCGTTCCGGGCAGCTATGATTTTTACGGCATTATTAAATTCGACGGCGAGCAGTTCAACTGGGTGTTTGACGGAGTATATGAAACCACAATTACCGAAAACAGCGACGATATCTGGTCTTCAATCTGCTATGGCCCGATCTATGGCCTTTGCGCCGACAAAACAGATCCCGACCACTGCCTTGTTTCAACCATTGAGGCTGTCCATTCAATGCAGTTTGACCGCAAGGAGAGCAAACGCAAAATCAGAACGCTCCACACAAGGTATGACAGCGCAACGGAAAATTACATGACTACCGGACTTGACTGCCAGACTACATACAGCGTTCAGGAAGACCCATTCGATAAAAACCACATCATCATCTGTTCAACCGACCTTGGACTTCAGTATAGCTATGACAACGGAAAAACCTTTAACCGCCCAACAAAAAAGAGGTTCAGCCCCGAATATAACACCTGCTATGACCTCTATTTCGACCGGAACCAAAAGGATGTTGTCTATGCCGTCTGGTCTTCACGCCATGATGCGCCTTATGCACCGGCACTCACCGACAAAACCGGCGTTGAGGGTCACTTTGCCGTTTCTTATGACGGGGGAAAAACATGGGACATGGATTACAGCTTTGGACTTCCGGAATATTCAATTCCGGTAAAGATGAGCGTTGTTCCGAATGGTGACGAATTCACAGTTGCGGTTGCAACCTTCAATTGCGGATTTTATATAAGCTTCGACAGCGGAAGAACCTTTGAATCCGTCAGCGCAGATATGGATGATTATAACGGCTTCATCTGGGGCGAGGATGTGATCCTTTCCGGAAACAAAATGTATTGCCTGACCGCTTACTACAATTTTGGCACGCCCTCTGCCTCCCGTTTCTATGAATATGACATTGAAACAAAGCAGACAAAAGAAATTGACCTTGGCAACATTGTTATTGCAAGATCACTGACCGAAGGCAAGGACGGGATTTTAATCAATGCTCTTCCGACTTATAAATATGAATGGTACAACGAATATTCCTCCGGCTTCTGGAAAAACACAGGCGGCGGAATATACAGGCTTAACACAGACAATACGCTGACAAACATTTTTGACTATAAAAAAACATATACGGTTGACACCTTCAACCGCAACGATTGGCCGTTTGAACTCGGCGGAACCGTTTATAATCCGGGTGACAGAATTTATATTGAAAACGCAGTTCTTGAAGAGGGCGACAGCATCTATAATTCAATCGTTTCCGATGACGGAACAATCTATGCAACCGGAATTTACGGCACAGTTTATGTCAGGGAAAACGGAAGTGAACATTTCAGGGTATATGTTGACGGTCTTTTCAGAATGCTCAAGAATCTCAGCCTTTCCTCGGACGGAAAAACACTTTATGTTACAACCTTCGGAGGCGGAACATACAGGATGCCGTCGTTGAAAGCTCTGAAAAACGAACCTGTTACCGAGCCGACTACCGAGCCGACTACCGAGCCGACTACAGAACCTTCTCCTGAGCAGAAACCGGGAGATGAGCCCGCCTCATGCTCACACATCTGCCACCAGGGAGGAATAAGTGCGCTCTTCTATCAAATTCTGCGCTTCTTCTGGAGAATTTTTGGAACTAATCAGATTTGTGCGTGCGGCGCAAAACATTACTGATAGTCAGGATATTATATCAACAAATGCGGACAGTTATGGACAAAACACTTGACCTGATTTCTTTTTTGTGATACAATTCGCTTAATCTTAATATTTAGGGCATTTTAGCAGAAGGAGTAACCCTTTTTTCCGAGCTTCAGAGAGGAAACGGCTGGTGGGAGTTTCCGCAAGATAAGGGTGAAGGTCGTCTGCAAGCCTCCGGGAAGAACGGCGTTTTTGCTCAGTAGAACCCGGCGTGTGTTTTCTGCGTTAACGAAAAGAGAGTGCGTCGCTTTTGCGGCGAATTCAGGTGGTACCGCGGTTTTCTCCGTCCTGTTTTTCGGGACGGAGTTTTTTTATCATGTAATCTATTCTTAATACGGAGGTAAGTATAAATGGCAAAAGAACTTGCAAAGCAGTACGATCCGAAAGAGGTTGAAGATCGAATCTATGACTCATGGCTCAAAGGGAACTATTTCCACGCCGAATGCGATTCAAAAAAGGAGCCTTATACAATAGTTATTCCCCCGCCAAACATCACCGGCCAGCTCCACATGGGTCACGCCCTTGACAACACGCTTCAGGATATCCTTATCCGTTACCACAGAATGGCGGGCTACGATACCCTCTGGCTCCCCGGAACAGACCACGCCTCAATCGCAACAGAGGCCAAAATTGTTGCCGCCATGAAAGAAGAGGGAATCACCAAGGAAGATATCGGCCGTGACGGCTTCCTTGAAAGAGCATGGGACTGGCGCAAAAAGTACGGCGGAAGAATCATTGAGCAGCTCAAAAAAATGGGTTCCTCCTGCGACTGGGAGCGTGAACGCTTTACCCTTGACGAGGGCTGCTCAAAGGCTGTCCGTGAGGTCTTCTGCAATCTTTATGAAAAGGGTCTTATCTATCGAGGAGAAAGAATTATCAACTGGTGCACCCACTGCAAAACCTCAATTTCCGACGCTGAGGTTGAATATGAAGAGCATGACGGAAACTTCTGGCACTTCAGATATCCGTTTGCAGACGGCAGCGGTGCAATCGAAATTGCAACAACAAGACCGGAGACAATTCCCGGCGATACCGGTATTGCCGTTCACCCGGACGATGAACGGTATAAAGACCTTGTCGGAAAAACCGTTATCATACCCGTTATCGGAAGAGAGATTCCGATTGTTTCCGACTCCTATGCAAAAATGGACAAGGGTACCGGTGCGGTTAAAATCACACCCTGCCACGACCCGAACGACTTTGAGGTCGGTCTGCGCTGCAATCTCCCGATGATCAATGTCATGACCGATGACGGCTTCATGAACGAAAACGCCGGAAAATATGCCGGAATGAGCCTTATGGAATGCCGCAAGGCAATTGTTAACGATCTCAAAGAGGCAGGAGCACTTGTTAAAATTGAGCCGACAAAGCACGATGTCGGAACCTGCTACCGCTGCCACACAGCCGTTGAACCCCGTGTTTCAAAGCAGTGGTTCGTTAAGATGAAGCCGCTTGCAGAGCCGGCAATCGAAGCTGTCCGTGAGGGCAAAACGAAGTTTGTTCCCGAACGCTTTGACAAAATATATTACAACTGGATGGAAAACATCCGTGACTGGTGCATCTCCCGTCAGCTTTGGTGGGGTCACAGAATTCCTGCCTGGTACTGCGCCGACTGCGGCGAAATCAGCGTTTCAAGAGACGATCTGTGCTCCTGTCCGAAGTGCGGCAGCAAAAATATCACCCAGGATCCCGATACCCTTGACACCTGGTTTTCTTCAGCGCTCTGGCCGTTTTCAACCCTCGGCTGGCCGGACAAGACTCCCGAGCTTGCCCACTACTACCCGACAAGTGTCCTTGTAACGGGTTATGACATCATCTTCTTCTGGGTTGCAAGGATGATCTTCTCCGCCTGCGAGCAGATGGGTGAGGTTCCGTTTTCAACCGTTTTCATTCACGGTATTGTCCGTGATGAGCAGGGAAGAAAGATGTCCAAATCGCTCGGCAACGGAATTGATCCGCTGCTTGTCATTGACAAATACGGTGCAGACGCTCTTCGTCTTACCCTCGCTTCCGGCAACAGCCCCGGAAACGATATGCGCTATTCCGACAAAAAGGTTGAGGCAAGCAGAAACTTTGCAAACAAGATCTGGAACGCTGCCCGTTTCATTCTCATGAACCTTGACGAAAACGAACCAGCTCCCCATC
>JAEDHZ010000271.1 GCA_016292705.1 Clostridiaceae bacterium | reverse complement strand
TCCGGACAGCAAGAACCCTTATAAGCAGATGTATGTTGCAAATTAGATTTTAGATGTTAGATGTTAGATTGATGGGCAGTTGCATATAAATGCAAACAGAAAAAGCTATAATTCACACAAGACCTTCCTTTGCAGGTGTTTGTGAATTATAGCTTTTTTACTTTTATCTGCGCTGAATGCGTTTTATAATTATTTTTCCCCGAGGAGTTTTGCAAGCTCCTCCATGAAGGTGTTGATATCCTTGAACTGGCGATAAACCGAGGCAAAGCGGACATAGGCAACCTCGTCAAGCGTCTTGAGCCTGTCCATTGCAAGCTCGCCGATACGCACTGAGGTAACCTCACGGTCAAGCGAGTTCTGGAGCTCGGCTTCAATTTCATTGACGGCGTTTTCAATCTGGGAGATTGACACCGGCCGCTTTTCACAAGCCCGGAGCATACCGTTGAAAAGCTTGACATGGTCGAAAGCCTCACGGGACTTGTCCTTTTTAACAACAATGATGGGTACGCTTTCAATAATCTCATAAGTTGTGAAACGCTTTGAGCAGGAGACGCACTCACGCCTTCTGCGGATTTTTTCGCCCTCATCTGTCGGTCGTGAGTCAACAACCTTGCTTTCCGAGTATCCGCAAAACGGGCATTTCATAAATCGATTACCTCTTTCCCTGCGGTCATCCGCAAAAACGAACGACACGACCGATAGTATTGAAATCATTGTATCACAGTTGATTTCAGCTGTCAAATAAAAGTGGCTAAAATAAATAACGCAGTGCAAATCAATTTGCTGTCTGCGTTTCTGTGATATATTACCGGGCAGGACGGGCGGTTAATCGCTTTCACCGGTTGAAAATATTATTCCCATGCACCGTTCACCGCAATGCGAAGCAATGCAACAGCCAGCCTCTTGTGTTATCACGGACTCGAAGCCGCCTTCCTTTTTTGTGAATGAGGCAAGCTCATTCACCTCATCTTCTGAGAGGGATGTGTAATTGAGCAGGCAAAGCTTTCGGTCTATGCTGCCGCCCAGCTTTTGTTCAATATACTTTTTCATTGCATCAAGACCTTTTCCCCGAAATCTTTTTCCCTGAACAAGCTCGCCGTCTTCAATGTCTATTGTCGGTCTGAGGGAAAGCAGGTCTGCAACCAGCTTTTCTCCGGATTTGCAGCGGCCTCCGCGCAAAAGGAATTCCGTGTCCTCAAGAATAAAGCTTGTGCTTATCCTGGTTCGTTCACTTTCAAGCCGCCTTGCAATTTCTTCTGCTTTTTCGCCGCTTTCACGCAGTCGGCTCGCCTTGATTGCAAGAAGGGCTGTTCCGGCAGAAAGACTCCGGGAATCAACAACAAAAACATTTTCAAACCCGTTTGAAGCAAAAAGAGCATTGTTGAAGCACGAAGATATTTTGCTGCCGAGCGCAACATGAACAACATCAAAACCCTTTTCGGTCAGTGTTTCAAAAACAAGCTTGTATTCGTGCGGCGAAATTCCTGCGGTTTTCGGAACACATGAATAGAGTCTGCTTTTTTCAAAAAGCTCCTTTGTTGTCAGGTCAACATTGTCCTTGAATTCCTCGTCACCGATGATGACCGTCATCGGCATGACATGTATATCGTACTGCTTTTGAAGCTTTTGGGAAAGGTCTGAGGCGCTCTCGGTTGTTATTGCAATTTTTTTCGGCATTTATATCATCTCCGTGTAATTGATATTGTTTTATAATGAGTGCTTGTGGATAAACGGTGCAAATGGGTAAAGTACTCGGGCGGCTGCGAGCGCCGTCCGTACGGATTTTGCTTTTACATTGCTACTTTGTGTCTAAACGGCAATAGAAATTTACACCCGTCCGCTCCGCTGGGGTTACTTTTGTCGGTTGTGACAAAAGTAACCAAAAACACGCTTTTCGGTACGGCGCAAGAAGGAATCAAAATGACGGCTTTGCGGGGGAAAAGCCGCATTTCGCTTCCATTGCGCCTACAGTTAAGTTGTGCTGAACCCATTTTTCCTTCGGACGCCGCTTTCATCTGCAAACAGCAACGGCGAGTGGGCATTAATTTACGCCTTAAAAACATATAGTAACTGCTTTTCAAGTCGCGGCTTTCTGCAAAAAGATAAGCTATCTATTTTTTCAAGTGAGTAAACGCAAACTGTAATGTATCGCAAATAAAAAGGAAAGGTGACAACCCATACCGTTTCTTTCGTTGGGTTTAACATA
>JAEDHZ010000270.1 GCA_016292705.1 Clostridiaceae bacterium | reverse complement strand
AAGTCATCCTCCCGTGCATAGCAGGAGCTTCTGACCTCTGAGGTTCCGTCAGTGAAAAAGACGCGGACAGTGAGACCGGTGAGGTCGGCGCCACCTGTTTCCCTGTACACATACACGGTTTTATCCGGCAATGTTTCAATTGCGATATGGTCAATCTCTTTTTCTTCAATCATTTCCACATTGAATTGACGGAGGTAATCAAACTTATCGCAGAGCTTTGAGTCCGGTCTGCAATGAAGCGTTCCTTTAAATTCCAGCAAAATGTTATTGACAATGTCTGCCTGCGCTGAATCATAGAAATAAACATCGGCAAAGCAATCTTCAAACAAATAACTTCCAAAAGACTTTACAGTTTCAGGAATTGTTATTTTTTCAAGCCTTGAATAACTGAACGCTTCACTTGCAATGGCTGTAACATATTCAGGAACAGAAAATTCACCTGTTTTTTCATTTGAGCAGTAAATTAAGGTTATTCCGCTGTCAGTTTTTTCATAAACAACACCGTCATCATCAAAGTATACATCGTTTCCGTCATCAACGGTGACAGATGCAATATCTCCCAAGCATGAGCTGTCATTATGTCCTTTATTGATTCTTTTAACCGAAGCCGGAATAACAATGCTTTTCACACCATAAATGCTGCTTAGCGAACATTCACTTATCTCGGTTATCGTTGAGTTTTCAGCAAACCTGATATTATCAAAAAGAGGAAGAAGATCTGCATATTCCGGATAATCTTCGGGCATTGCCCCGGTTCCGTCAAAGGTCAGCGTGCGGGTATTGATATCCAACGACCATGTGATGTTTTCCCCGTATGTTCCCGTTGTCTGGAAGCAGTTGCAAACTTCGCCCGTTTCATAAATTTTGTGGGTTATACCGAGATTTTTGAACATTTCATGCTGAGCTGATTCCTTTTTGCAAACATAAGAAAGCCAATCCGGAAGATGATAGACAGCATTTTTTTCAAAAAAGCTATCAAGTCTTTCTTCGTTTGCTTTTGAATATTCGAGCGGAAAAGATGTTTTGAACTTTTCGTTCAAATATTCTGACATTTTCAGATAAACAAACTCATCTGAATCTTCATAAGCGTATACATCTGCGTCAGCCTTGCACTTGAAATAATAAGAATAGGCCTCAGCGTATGCATAATCATCAAAGCCTCCGCCGAAATATGAGTAAAACTGAGCTGAATCCGGCAAAAAGACAAATTCTTTTAAACCAAAGGAATATAACATTATACTGAAATTTTCATCCAGCTCCTTGACCGATTCGGGGACATACACCTTTTCAACCATAGGGCAGCTTGCAAAAGCCAAGAATTCAACGGTTTCCAGCCCTTCAGGAAGAATAATCTCTTTAAGATCAGTGTTTGCCATGAAAGCCGCTGAACCTATCTTCCTTAGCGAGGACGGAAAAACAATTTCCTTTGCTGTTGATCTAAAAAAATTATAGCCGCCGATTTCGGTAATTCCTTCCTCAATGACAATTTTGTCAGCTTTCCTCAAAAACTTCCACCACGGAGGCGGATCAAAACCGCCGTCACCCGGAAGGCCGTAATCCTTGATAGCTCCCTCGCCGCCAACGGTCAACGTTGCAGTTGCTTCGTCAAAGCTCCAGAGAATGTTTCCCTTTGTATCCTGCGCAAAGGAAACGAACGGTAACGAGCAAAGCAGCATTATCACCGTAAGCAGTACAGAGAGCAACTTTTTTGTGTTTTTCTTTTTCATTATTCAGTTTTCCTCCTTTTCTTTGGAACGCAGAATTATTTATCGTTCCTAATTTATTTTAATTATATCCGATCGTTAACAAAATGTAAACAATTAATTGCTCTATTGTAAGTACAATTTTAATTACAAATTTACATATTGTTTGTAATTATGCACATTTTCAATAAACAAATATATATTATTTTATGTATTATTACACAAAATAATTCTCAATCAATATTATCCCCTTGTGTCAAAATATCCAAATCTGAAAAATCATTCAAATCTGCAAACTATTAACAAACAGTTCATATAAATGTAATTTTTAGTCGTTGAAACTGATTTCTGCAAACAGGAAAACAACTTCTCATTTGTAAGTGATTGAAAAAATCAACCGGTGGGCGTATACCCACCGGCTCAGACTGATGACAAACCCTCGTTTTAGAAATGACTCTCGGTTGTGCTTGATTTTATGATTTTTGTTTCTCTTTTGCTTCCTGTTCCGTTGC
>JAEDHZ010000036.1 GCA_016292705.1 Clostridiaceae bacterium | reverse complement strand
GGTCCCGTTTTCGGCGTCAAGGGCGGTGCTGCCGGCGGCGGCTACGCCCAGGTGGTGCCTATGGAGGACATCAACCTCCACTTTACGGGCGACTTCCACGCAATCGGGGCAGCCAACAACCTTCTGGCTGCCATGCTTGACAACCACATTCAACAAGGCAATGCTCTGGGTATTGACACAAAAAAAATCACATGGAAGCGCTGCGTTGACATGAACGATCGCCAACTGCGTTTTGTTGTTGACGGACTTGGCGGAAGAATCAACGGAACTCCCCGTGAGGATGGCTTTGACATTACTGTCGCAAGCGAAATCATGGCGGTTTTCTGCCTTGCAACCTCTATCTCTGACCTCAAGGAAAGGCTCGCAAGAATAATTGTCGGCTACACCTATGACGACAAGCCCGTGACTGCAGGCGACCTGAATGCACAGGGTGCAATGACGGCGCTTCTGAAAGACGCCTTGAAGCCGAATCTTGTTCAAACATTGGAGGGAACTCCGGCATTTGTTCACGGCGGCCCGTTCGCCAACATTGCCCATGGCTGCAACTCCGTCATGGCAACTCAGATGGCTCTCAAAATGGGCGATTATACTGTCACCGAAGCAGGCTTCGGTGCTGACCTCGGAGCAGAAAAGTTCCTGGACATCAAATGCCGCATGGCAGGACTGACACCCGACGCAGTTGTTGTTGTTGCAACCGTCCGCGCGCTCAAGATGCACGGAGGACTCAACAAGAAAGAGCTTGACACCGAGGACATTGCTGCACTTGAAAAGGGAATTCCGAACCTTTTGCGCCATGTTTCAAACATCAAGAATGTATACAAGCTTCCCTGCGTTGTTGCCGTAAACCGTTTTCCGACCGATACCGACAGGGAAATTGACTTCATCATTGCAAAATGCAAGGAGCTTGGTGTGAACACCGTCCTTTCAACAGTATGGGCTGAGGGCGGAAAAGGCGGCGAAGAGCTTGCAAAAGAGGTTGTCCGCCTTTGCGAAGAGGAAAAGGGAGATTTCACTTTCTCTTATGAAGATGACCTGAGTCTCACTGAAAAAATCGAAGCCGTTGTCAAAAAGGTTTACGGCGGTGACGGAATCACCGTCATGCCCGCCGCAAAAAAGCAAATTGCCCAGCTTGAAGCCCTTGGCTTCGGAAAATGCCCGGTCTGCATTGCAAAAACGCAGTACAGCTTTTCCGATGACCCGACAAAGCTCGGAGCTCCGGAAGGCTTCACCGTAACGGTTAAGAATGTTAAAGTCAGCGCAGGAGCAGGCTTTGTTGTTGTCCTCACGGGAGACATTATGACAATGCCCGGACTTCCGAAAAAGCCGGCAGCCGAAAACATTGATGTTGACGAAAACGGAAGAATCACCGGCCTGTTTTAATCACTTTTTGTCACAGTATATCTTCTGTTCTTTGTCTATAGGTAATATCTGAAATAATTACAGCCGCACCGTCGGGATCAAAAATCCCTTTCGGTGCGGCTGTCCGGTTTTTCCGAAAATTCAGCTCTGAATTGAATCACAGTAAGCACATCTTATTGTGCCATCTGTGCTGCATTTTATAAATTTCTGCTTTATTCCCCGTTCAACCGTTGTTATACATCTCGGGTTGGAACAAACGCTGTCTGAAGCATATTCCGTCGCTTTTTCATCACTGTTGTTGTCAAAAAGGAGCTTCAGGATGAGTGCCATACGCATATATTTTCCGTTTTCCACCTGCCTGAAATAGCAGGCTCTGGGATCGCCGTCCATATCGACATCTATCTCATTCACACGGGGTAACGGATGAAGAACAGAGCAATCGCTTTTTGCAAGCTTCATCTTTTCGGCGTTAAGAATATAGCTGTCCTTCAGTCGCTCGTACTCATTATTGTCATCAAATCTTTCCCTCTGAATACGGGTCATGTAAAGGATATCAAGCTTTGGCAATGCCTCTTCAAGCGAGGTTGTTTCAACATACTCAAAGCTGTTGGATTCGAGAACTCCGTGCCTGACATATTCGGGGAGTCTTAATTCGTCAGGGGATATCAAGACGAATTTGACGCCGCTATAGCGTGCAAGAGCATTGATAAGGGAATGAACCGTCCGACCGTACTTTAAGTCTCCGCAAAAGCCTACCGTAAGATCATGAAACCGCCCTTTTTCACGGTGAATTGTAAGCAGATCGCCAAGAGTCTGAGTCGGATGACAATGACCGCCGTCTCCTGCGTTGATTACGGGCGCATCAGCACTGTCTGCAACAACAAGTGCTGCACCCTCTTTTGGATGACGCACGGCGATAATATCGGCAAAACAGGAAACCGTTCTTGCCGTGTCTGCAACACTCTCGCCTTTTGAAATTGAGGAGGTTGCCCCGTCCGTAACAGACAGAACATTTCCTCCGAGGTTATACATCGCCGATTCAAAACTGAGTCTCGTGCGGGTGGACGGCTCAAAAAACAGCGTTGCAAGTATTTTGCCTTTGCATTTTTCGCTGTATTTCTGAGGATTATTTATTATGTCCTCAGCAGTGAGAATCAGGTTGTTCAATTCCTCGGCAGACAAGTCAATTATATCAATAACATTTCTCATTTATCTTTTCCTATCCAGCTTTCATCCGATGGATTGTTTCTGAAAGCAATGAGTCTTGCAATATCCTCTTTTTCAATATAGCCCTCTTCTGCGGCAACTTCGGCAATGCAGTCAAAATTTGTGAGGGAAATATTTCTGACATCAGCCTCTTTCAAACGGTCAAGGCCCTTTTTCATTCCATAGGTAAAAATGGATACGATACCCAGAACTTCCGCTCCGGCTTCACGCAGAACATTAACAACCTCAATTACGCTTCCGCCTGTTGAAATAAGGTCTTCAACAACAACAACCTTTTGTCCCGCTTCAAGTCTGCCTTCAATCTGGTTTTGTCTTCCATGATCCTTTGCGCCCGAACGGACATAGCCCATAGGAAGCCCCAACAAATGACCGGTAATGGCGGCATGAGCGATGCCGGCAGTGGAAGTTCCCATCAGAACCTCCGCATCCGGATAGTTCTCCCTGATAAGAGAAGCAAGACCGTTTTCAACATCATTTCTGACATCAACAGAGGTAAGCGTTAAACGGTTATCGCAGTAAACAGGGCTTTTTATGCCGCTTGCCCAGATGAACGGCTCGTCCGGTCTGAAAAATACCGCTTTAATTTTCAATAAATCCTTTGCAATTATTCTGTTTCGTTCCATACTCTTCTCCTTAATCAACAAATTCCTCAACACACCTGGTATATGCGGCAACGGGGTCTTCAGCCGCTGTTATCGGTCTTCCGACAACAATGTAATCAGACCCTGCAAGCCGTGCCTGTTCAGGAGTCATCACACGCTTCTGGTCACCCTTGTCGCCGTCTGCAAAGCGCACACCGGGCGTTACGGTCAAAAACTCTTTTCCGCAAGTTGCGTGAACCTTTGAAGCTTCAAGCGGTGAGCAGACAACCCCGTCGAGTCCGGCTTTTTTTGCGTTCATTGCGTAATGAGCAACAACATCTTCCATTCTTTCTTTGATAAGCAAATCATTTTCCATTGTTTCCTGACTTGTTGAGGTGAGCTGGGTTACCGCAATCAAAAGAGGTCTTGTTCCGTCCTCACGGGTAAGCCCCTCAATGGCGGCTTCCATCATTGGAATACCGCCGCCTGCATGAAGATTGCAGATGTCAACATCAAGACCGGAAAGAACTGCCATTGATTTTTTAACCGTATTCGGAATGTCGTGCAGCTTCAGGTCAAGAAAGATTTTGTGGCCCCTTTTTTTAATCTGTCTGACTATCTCAGGCCCCTCGGAATAGAAAAGCTCCATTCCGATTTTTACAAACGGTTTTCTGTCTGTAAACCTGTCTAAAAAATCGTATGCCTTTGCGGCGTTTTCAAAGTCGCAAGCAACAATAACATCCTTACCCATTGTTAACTCCTCCGATAATATCACTCAATTTTTCAATGTTGTATTTTTCCATTACCTTTGGCAAATCACGGATAATGTCACGGCATATATAGGGATCAATCAAATTTGCCGAACCGATTTGCACAGCAGTGGCTCCCGCAAGCATCATTTCAATAACATTTTCCGCTGTTGAAACACCGCCGAGTCCGATGACGGGAATATTCACCGCATTTGCAACCTGATACACCATTCTTAATGCCACCGGAAAAACGGCAGGCCCGGAATACCCGCCCATTTTGTTTGCAATGACAGGCTTCTTTGTTTTCAGGTCGATTCTCATACCGAGCATCGTGTTTATCAGGCTCAGACCGTCTGCACCGGCAGCCTCACATGCCTTTGCAATTGAAACAATGTCGGTAACATTTGGTGTCAGCTTAATAATAACCGGCTTTGTTGTGACCGCTTTCACAGCCCGCACAACCTCTGCCGCACTGTCCGGGTCTGTTCCGAAGGTCATTCCCCCGCCGTGGACATTCGGGCAGCTGATATTCACCTCAAGCCAGCCGACAATATCCTCTTGATCAAGCTTTTGTCCGGTATAAGCATAATCCTCCACCGAAAAGCCGCTGATATTTGCCATAACCTTTTTGTTGAAGCATTTTCTGAGCTTCGGAAGCTCCTCACTGATAACTTTTTCAACCCCGGGATTCTGAAGACCGACAGCGTTTATCATTCCCATGGGGCACTCCGCAATTCTCGGCGTGGGGTTTCCGAAGCGCGCTTCCCTTGTTCCATTGAAGGAAAATGTTCCGAGACAGTTAATATCATAAATATCTGCGAACTCGTAACCGAAGCCGAAAGTTCCCGAAGCCGGGATGATTGGATTTTCAAGCTCCGTTCCGCAAAGGTTTACACTCAGCTTTCCCATAATATTTCCTCCTTGCGCAAAACCGGACCCTCTTTGCATATTCTCTTATATCCTGTTACGGTTTTGCAAGAGCAACCCATACAAGCGCCGAAGCCACAGCCCATTCTTTTTTCAAAGCTGAACTGTCCGCTTGTGCTTGTTGCTTTATACACAGCCTTTAACATCGGTTCCGGACCGCAGGTGTAAAAATATGAATAGCTGTCAGGCAATGCTTGCGTTACAAAACCTTTTTTTCCGTAGCTTCCGTCAACCGTGGTAACTATTACATCAGCACCGAGTTTTTTGAATTCGTTTTCATAAAAGACCTCATCTGCAGTGTTGAAGCCCAGAATCACAGTGACTTTCTTGCCGTTTTTAATCAAGGTTTTTGCAAGGTTATAAAGCGGCGGAACGCCTACTCCCCCTCCGATAAGAAGAGGAGTTGCACCGCTTTCGGAAATGTCATAGCCGTTGCCGAGGCCGATAAGTATATCAAATTCATCTCCGGCTTTTGCCCGGCTCATTATTTCTGTGCCGCTGCCGACAACTTTATAGATAATCGTCAGCGAATCTTTGTCATAGTCGCAGACCGAAATCGGTCGGCGCAGATACTCTCCGTCAAGTCTGATGTTGACAAACTGTCCGCAGGATGTGATGCCCTGCGCATCGCCGGAAAGAACCATTTTGTAAACATTACTGCACAGAGATTCGTTTGAAACAACGACGAATTTTTCCTTTTTCATGTCATTCACCCTTATGAATCAATGGTGGAGATAGTAAGCGTTGTTTCCTCAAGAACATCCAACAAAACATTTACCGTATCCAGTGATGTAAATATTGTTACATTGTTCTCCGTTGCAAGGCGTCTGATTTTCATGCCGTCCGTTGCCTGCGTTGCGGAGTCCATGTCTCTTGTGTTAATTACATACGCAATGTGTCCCTGACGGATAGCGTTCGGTATTTCATCGGGATTCTCACTGATTTTTTTGAGAATGTGAGTTCTGATACCGTTCTCTTTCAGGAAATTGGCAGTTCCGGTGGTAGCTTCAATGTTGAAGCCCAAATTATAGAAGCGACGGACAAGCGGAAGCGCCTCATCCCTGTCCTTTTTCGCAACAGTAACAAAAACTGTGCCGTAGTTTTGCAAACGGGTACCCGATGCCTGAAGTGCTTTATACAATGCACGGTTCAACTTGTTGTCATAACCTATTGCTTCACCGGTGGACTTCATTTCCGGAGAAAGGTATGCGTCAAGTCCTTTGATTTTGTTGAACGAGAACACCGGAACCTTGACATAATAACGATTCTTCTCTTCAGGATAGAGATCAAAGAAACCAAGCTCCTTGAGTGATTTGCCGAGGATTACCTCGGTTGCGATATCCGCCAGGCTGTAGCCCGTTGATTTTGAAAGGAAAGGAACGGTTCTTGAAGAACGGGGATTGACCTCTATGATATAAACATTGTCGTTTTCATCAACAATGAACTGAATGTTATAAAGACCTATAATGCCGATTCCGAGACCAAGTTTTTTTGCATACTGCAAAATTATGCCCTTAACCTTGTTTGAGATGCTGAATGTCGGATAAACACTGATTGAGTCTCCCGAATGGATACCTGTACGCTCAACAAGTTCCATAATTCCGGGAACAAAGACATCTCTGCCGTCGCAGATTGCGTCAACTTCAACCTCTTTTCCCTGAATATATTTATCAACAAGAACCGGCTTGTCTGCATCAATTTCAACAGCGGTTTTCAGATAGTGACGAAGCTGTTCCTCGTTGGCAACAATCTGCATTGCCCTGCCGCCCAGAACAAAAGACGGACGAACAAGAACGGGATATCCGATTTCGTTTGCAGCGGTTATTCCGTCTTCGATATTTGTTACGGCCTTGCCCTGCGGCTGGGGAATATTAAGCTCAATGAGGATTTTTTCAAAGCTGTCACGGTTCTCCGCACGCTCAATGGCAGCGCAATCCGTTCCTATGATTTTTACCCCGTTATCCATGAGCGGCTGAGCCAAATTGATAGCGGTCTGACCGCCCAACGAGGCAATTACACCCTCAGGATTCTCATAGTCAATAATTGCCATAACATCTTCCGTTGTCAACGGTTCAAAGTATAGCTTATCGGCTGTTGTATAGTCGGTAGATACGGTTTCCGGGTTGTTGTTGATGATAATAGCCTCGTAACCCTCTTTTTTAATTGTCTGAACGGCATGAACGGTCGAATAGTCAAACTCAACGCCCTGACCGATACGGATAGGTCCTGCGCCCAATGTTACAATCTTCTTTTTGTCGGTAAGTCGTGATTGATTTTTGAATCCGTCATCAAGCAGGTTTACATAGGAAGAATAAAGATAGGCAATGTATTTTCCGGTGTGCAAGGTGTCAACCATGCGGAAAATCGGAACAATACCGTTCTGCTTTCTCAGTCTTGCAACATGGTTTTCCGGTATTCCCCAGAGCTTTGCAATGAATCTGTCCGAAAAACCGAGTGCTTTTGCAGCTTTCAGCGTTCTCAGATCTTCCGGTCTTTCAGAAAGAAGTCTTTCCATTTCAACTATCTTCTGAACGGACTCAAGGAACAATTCAGTGATCATGGTTATTTCATGAACCTTTTCAATTGATTCCCCTCTGCGGAAAAGCTCAGCAATGGCATAAAGATTGTCCGACTTGAAAGATTTGAGATATTCATAAATCGAGTTTGTTTCCATATCATCAAATTTCGGAAGATGCAGATGACAAACTCCGGTTTCAAGCGAGCGTACCGATTTCAAAATACACTCTTCCAGGTTGGAGCCGATTCCCATAACCTCGCCCGTTGCTTTCATCTGAGTGCCGAGATCGTTTGGTGCATCCTGGAATTTGTCAAAAGGAAAGCGGGGGAATTTTGCAACAATATAATCAAGGCTCGGCTCAATACCTGCGTTTCCGCCTGCAACTTCAATTTCACTAAGTGACATACCGAGCGCAATTTTTGCCGTAACTCTTGCAATGGGATATCCGCTTGCCTTTGAAGCAAGTGCCGAAGAACGCGACACACGCGGGTTAACTTCAATGAGGTAATACTCACTTGAGTTCGGATTAAGAGCAAACTGAACATTGCATCCGCCGCAGATTCTGAGCTCACGGATAATCTTTATCGCACTGTCGTTGAGCATCTTCATGTCTTCGTCACTGAGGGAAAGAATCGGCGCAACAACGGCGGAGTCACCTGTGTGAACACCTACGGGATCGATGTTCTCCATTCCGCAAATCGTGATAGCATTATCGTCGCCGTCACGCATAACCTCAAATTCAATTTCCTTATATCCCTTGACGCTTTTTTCAATCAGAACCTGAGAAACAGGAGAAAGCTTGAAAGCATTTATGCCGATTTCAAGAAGCTCTTCATCATTGTTTGCAAAGCCTCCGCCCGTTCCGCCCAGTGTGAATGCCGGACGGAGAACAACGGGATAACCGATTTCATTGGCGGCCGCCTTTGCCTCATCCAAGTTATATGTAATCTTTGACGGAATTACCGGTTCTCCGATTTCCTCGCACATTTTTTTAAAAAGCTCACGGTCTTCGGCGCGCTCAATACTGTCACTGCCCGTTCCCAAAAGCTCAACTCCGCACTCTCTGAGAATGCCCTTTTTCTCAAGCTGCATTGCAAGGTTAAGACCTGTCTGACCTCCTATTCCGGGTATGATTGCGTCCGGTCTTTCATAGCGAAGTATTTTTGCTATGTATTCAAGAGTCAGTGGTTCCATATAAACCTTATCGGCAATACTTGTGTCCGTCATAATGGTGGCAGGGTTTGAATTGCAAAGAATTACCTGATAACCCTCCTCTTTCAGCGCCAAACACGCCTGCGTACCCGCATAGTCAAACTCAGCAGCCTGACCGATAACAATCGGACCGGAACCAATGATCAATACTTTTTTGATGTCTGTTCTTTTACTCATGGTGTGCCTCCGCATTATTATATACTATTTTTTTATCAACAACAGTAAAAAGGCATTCTCCGAAAACTCTTGTGTTTTCAAAGGGTGTTGCCCTTCCTTTTGAAAGGAAAGAATCGGTTTTTATCTCATATTCCCTGCTCATATCCCATATCGTAAAACCGTTTGGCGAAATATTGAATCTTTTCCTGGGATTTATGCTCATCAGCTCAATCAGCTTTTCAAGATTGATTATGTTCTTCCTGACAAGATATGTGTATAGCAGCGGAAACGCCGTTTCAATCCCCACAATTCCAAACGCACTTTTTTCAAGGCCGGCGGATTTTTCTTCGGCACTGTGGGGCGCATGATCAGTTGCAATCATGTCTATTGTTCCGTCTTTGATACCCTCAATCAATGCAATTCTGTCTGCCTCGCTTCTGAGCGGCGGATTCATCTTGAAGCGTCCGTCCTCCTGAAGGTTATTCTCATCCAACAAAAGATAATGGGGAGCCGTTTCACAGGTGATGTCAACACCCTCAGCCTTTGCCTTCCGGATAAGTTCAACGCTCTCCTTACATGATATATGACAAACATGATATGCGCAACCGGTTTCCTTTGCAATTGAAATGTCTCTTTCAATCGGTTTCCATTCACTTTCACTGCAGATGCCCTTGTGATTATGGTTCTGAGCATATTTACCTTTATGGATGTAACCGCCGTTAATCAGGCTGTTGTCTTCGCAATGGGCAACAATGATTTTGTTGAGCTTTTTTGCTCTGAGCATAGCCTCCCGCATGAGTTCCTCATTCTGGACTCCCCGTCCGTCGTCAGAAAAAGCAACAACCCATTCCGCCATATCTTCAAATGCCGACAGTTTTTCGCCTGACTGTCCGACTGTGATTGCACCGTACGGATGAACACCGATAACAGCATCGTTATCTATTATTTTCTTCTGTTCAAACAAATGTTCAACACTGTCCGGAACCGGGTTTAAATTGGGCATTGTGCAGACATCGGTATATCCGCCGTGCGCCGCAGCCATTGAGCCGGTATGTATCGTTTCCTTATAAAAAAAACCCGGTTCACGAAAATGCACATGCACATCGCAAAAACCGGGAAAAATACATATATCAGGCGAAGAAAAATCCGCCGCATCAAATGAAAAAGGAGCCCCTTTGCTGATAAAAACATTGTTCGCAATATAGTCCGCAAAATACAACTTATATTCGTACTCTTTTGCCATCATATCAGCTCACCTCTTGCAAGAAAATCTTTACAGGAACGGACAGTCCGACCGGACTTACGAAAAAGCAACAAGAACATCCGCCAAAGCACCGGCCATCCGGCACGGGCTTCTGTCAAATACACATTATACCACAAAAACAGGATATGTCAATTGTTAAGGCAAAAATGTTTTAATATTCTGTGGGTCAAAAAGAAAAGTTTCAATCGGTATTCAAATAGTTCTTCCTTAACCTTACTGATAATTGCTGATTTCATCGAAAAATCAGTTAATTCCTGATGATTCGGTTAAAAATGCAGAAAATCTTTTCACTTACATATTGAAAAAGTCAGAAATGGGGTACATAATCGCGTTAAAGTGTTAAAGTGTATAATTGAAACGAGAGAAACCCCGGAATGAACATTTCTTTTAACTTTTCATGCAAATGTCGCTCCCTCTTTGGTTGCAAGAAAATTGAGTTGTTTGTGTTGCAAGTTCGTATTGTAATTGTGAAACTTTGCTTAATTGCTGAACGGATGGCGGCAGCTTTGCACCATCTTTTGGCGGTCTGCCTTTTGGTCGGATTTCTATTCCTGCGGCATGCTGCCGTTGTTTACGGTTATACCGTTTGAAGAAATCGTGCATCTTTTCATAGGAAACACCGAATCTAACGGCTATTTCTCGTTGCGTTAAACCTTGTTCTCTTAATTCCAAAATCTCTTTTTCATACATTTGCAAGTGTCGATATTCTCTTGCCATGAAAAATCCCCCTTATGGTTAAATGTCTTTTTTCATTCTACCATAAGAGGGTGTTTTTTTCTATTGTCCGTTTTTACTGGACTTGTTCAACCGTAACGGAGGGGTTGTTTTCGTGTTATGAATTATTCTTTTCTTTCTCCTCAACGCATTTCAATGCGTCAGCAAGG
>JAEDHZ010000269.1 GCA_016292705.1 Clostridiaceae bacterium | reverse complement strand
GTTGACGAGTGCAGGGGCGAAAGAAAGCTCATCTTCCGGTTTGTATTCGCCTTTTTCAAAAAGATAGCGTTTGACTCTCGTTATCAGTGTGTCGATATACTCGTTGTCATCAGGGTGCGAGAGCAGACCTGCCTTTTTGTTGAGCAGAAGAATGTTTTCGTCCTCAAAAACAATATCAAGATTCTTTGAAGCGGAAAGGAAATCATAGTGCGTTTCGCTTTTTTCAAAAAACTCATCGTTTATATAGAGGTCGATAACATCACCCTCGCAAAGACGGGTATTGATATCGGCCCGTTTTGAGTTGATTTTTATGCGCTTTTTTCTGATGTACTTGTACATCAGCGTTTTCGGAAGATTCGGAAAGCTTTTCAAAAGGAAAGCGTCGAGTCTTTTTCCGCTGTCATTTTTGGAAACAGTAAAGCTTTTCAAGGGCATACTTCCTTTTTGCCGTTTTGAAAACGGAGTTTATCTGAAACAATCATAGCACAAACCGTACATTTTCACAAGTGACAAAGCTTAAAAATATTACGCACAAAAGCTGTTGACAATGAACCGTAGCTCACTTATAATGAGTATATATTAAATACTCAGGAAACGGGGCGAAAATATGGGACGGATAAGAACTTTTCTTGACTCAAAGATTGTCAAAACCGATGTCGGCGAAGAAACCTATCTGAACTGGCGTGAAACAATCAGCTATGCACTCGGTCGCGGTGCGCAGGGAATGTGCACCGGAATGACGAGCTCAAAGTATGTCAACTTCTTCATCACAAATGTCCTTTTCAGGAACATCGAAAACGGAATGGGCATTGCCTCAAAAATTCGCCTTTTCTGTGGAATATTTGATGCTGTCAATGACCCTGTAATGGGTGTTATTGTTGACAAGACAAGAACGAAGAACGGTCAGATGAGACCTTATGTCAAGTGGGCTCCGTTTGCCGTTGCCCTTGTTATGGTGCTTTTCTTCATCGGTTCTTCAAATGCTCCTGCCTGGTTCAACATTCTTTATACGACCATTCTGTTTGTCGGACTTGATGTAACATACACGGCTTTCGATATTCCGATGGGTGCCCTCGCTTTTTCAATAACGCCAAACGGTGTTGAGCGGACAAAGCTCTTTGGCGTCAGCTCGGTTGTCCGTGCCGTTGTCGGAGCTGTTCCGATGGTTTTTGTTGCCGGAGCTTCGCTTCTTCCCTATTTTAAGGATCATACTGCACAGTCATACCTTGTTTCTGCCTGCGTTTCTGCTGTCGGAATCATTCTTCTGACAAGGATTACATATAACAACACAAAGGAAAGGGTTCCCCACCGTGAGGACACGCCTTCGGTCAAGGAATGCTTCATGCTCCTTTTCAAGAATCAGCCGCTGTTTATGCTCTTCCTTGGAAATCTTGCTTTTGTTCTTTGCAAAATACCGGAACAGGTTTCCGCATACTTTGTTTCGGACCTTATGTTCAACCGTAAGTATAATATTTTTATTGATATTTCAAAGTTTCCCGGTTCGCTTCTTGCCGCTTTGCTTGTTCCGATGATTATTGAGTTCCTTGGAAGAAAGCAGCTCGGAAACAAAAAGGTTGACCCCCGCCGCCTTTACCGTCTCTGCTGCGTTGCCGCAATCTTTGTTCACCTGCTTTTCAGTGTTGTTGTGTATAACGGACTGATGAAAAAGGGCGCAGATATTTCTGTTTCCGTTCTCACCGGAGTTATGATTGTTCTCTTCACCGGTCTTTCGGTAATACCAATGGAGTTCAAGAACCTTATCCAAAAGGAAATGGAAGCGGAAACGGTTGACTATGTCGAGTATAAAACCGGAAAACGGGTTGAGGGAATCATGCTTGCCATAATGTCCTTCACCGGAAAAATTGAAAACACTTTTTCCGCTTCAATCGGTCTGTCCGTACTTGAAAGAACGGGCTATATTGAACATGCTGAGGGCTCTGTTGCTCAGAACGAAGCAACCCGTTGGGCGCTGTTCATTATGACAACAATTGTTCCGGCAATAGGCTATCTTCTCATGCTTATTCCGATGCATTTTTACAGGATAACGGGTGAAAAGCACCATGAAATGATGGAAGAGCTTTCCAAACGCCGTGCCGCCATTGCTGAAGAAGATTCAGTGGAAGCTTCTGTGCAAGAGACTGTATAAAACAGAACAAAAACTGCCGTCTGTTCAAAAATGATCAGGCGGCAGATATTTTGAGTTAAGATTGAAAGTGATAGCACCGTATTTAATCAAGCAGGTAAAGACCGGACTGGAGCCAGACAAACTCCCGTGATGCAATG
>JAEDHZ010000268.1 GCA_016292705.1 Clostridiaceae bacterium | reverse complement strand
ACGGAGCTTATCAGGTATGTTTCTGCGAACGATGAAAAGGACGGAGACCTTTCTTCAAAAGTGTTCATTGAAAATGTTTCTCAGTTCATTGAGGAGGGTGTTTCCGTTGTGAATTTCTGCGTTGCGGATTCTGACGGTAATATTGCCAAAAAGACTGTACGCCTTGTTTATACCGATTATGAAAAGCCGCAGTTTGTCCTGAATGACGACCTTGTTTTTGCAAGCGGGAGCATTATGAATCTTGCCGATGTTGCTTCTGTTTATGACAAATTCGACGGAGATATCACAGACAGACTTTATACAATCGTTTCTGAATCGGACAATGAGAACAATCCCGTTAATGTCCGTTTTAAGGTTACAGGCAGCAAGGGCTTTACCTATGAATGGAATTTCAAAACGGTGAGACTTGATCTTCAAAAGATGGGTTCACCCTTATATAAGATAAAACTGAAAACCAACTGCATTTTTGTTGAATCAGGAAGCAAAAAGCCTGATTACAGCTCGTTGATAGACGGTGTTTATTTTGACGGACGCCCTGTCGGTGATGCTGAGATTGTTGTTGACGATTCGCAGGCAGACATCAGCCGAAGCGGAACTTATGATGTATGGTTCCGATACTATTCCGGGCATAAAAAGAACCGTGTGCTCAATGCGGTTGAAAGGCTCATTGTTGTTTGCGAGGGAGGCGAAAAATGAAGGATACAGAACTTCCGAGGCTGAATTTATATGTCATCCTCAAAGACCTTTTATATAATTCTTTCGTGGTTATCCTTGCTTTTCTGATTGGCTATATCTCTGTCGGAACATATTTCGATTATTTCTGTGTTCCGAAGTACAGGACAACAATGACTGTTTCAGTCAATGTTGCAGATCTTAATGTTTCCCGCAACATTACCAAGACAATTGAAATTGCCGGAATTTTCAAGAATGTTTTTCAAAGCGATGTAATGAAAAAGATTATATGCGAAAATGTTGAAGATTTTTCTGTCGCTTCTGTTTCTGCGAGTGTGGTTGAACAGACCAATCTCATCGTCCTGAGTGCGGAAGGTGAAAACGCCGTTGACGCATATAAGACACTCAAAGCCGTTTATGATAACTACGAAAATGTGTTTTCCGAAAATCTGTTTGATGATGTTTATATCAATGCAATAACATATCCCTTTGTTCCGGATTCACCGTATAATCCGGTAAGCTCAGGGAAGTATGCGCTGCTTGCGGGAACCGCTCTTGCTCTCCTGTGTGCTGTGCTTATATGTTTGTTCTCAGCCTTGCGGGACACGGTAAAGCAACGCAGCGATATTGAAATGAAGGTGGATGCGGCCTGTTTCGGAGAAGTTTGCCATCAGCATGTTTCCCACGCAATGCGCAAAAAAGAAAAAAAGAAAAATCAACAGCCGGGCATCAGTATTCTCAATCCTATGGTGGGATATCATTTTTGCGAGAGCATTAACCGCATTGCAACAAGGATTGAGTACCTCAAAAATTCCCGCAGTGCAAAGACATTTGTTTTCAGCAGTGTTGATGAGCACGAAGGGAAAACAACTGTTTCGGTCAACATCGCATTCAACCTTGCCTCAAAAGGATATAAAACTCTCCTTATAGACGCCGACCTGAGAAGACCGTCAATTTGCAGATTCTTTTCCCCGGAAATGTTCGGCTCATACAGTGAGCTTGGCGATTATCTTCTGGGCAAGAATGAAATTTCGGACATTATCAAGCACGACAGGAAAAGCTCTCTCGATGTTATCGGTGGAAAGAACAGCTATAAGTTTGCCTTTGAACTTTTGAGCTCGGAACGATTCAAAGATATGCTTAATGAACTTTATGATAAGTATGAGTATATCATTATTGATACTCCGCCGATATCGCTGACAGCAGATGCGGAAAATATTTCGGACAGTGTGGATGTAACTCTTCTTGTTGTCCGTCAGGACAACACACCAATCGGTGTTATCAACGATACGGCAGATATTCTTTCAAATCTTGATTCATATTTTGCCGGCTGCATCCTTAATGACTACCGTGATGTTTATTCATTGGTGCACCGGGGAAAAACGGTAGAGGCATGCCGTACCTATTTATCAAATTGCAACAAATAAAAAATGAATGTTTAGTTTAACAGTGTATGTGCTATGAAGACGGCAAGAGCGCTGATAAGTTTTTTAAAAGTGAGGTGAAATCAGCAATGGCAGAAAAACCCGAAAATGAAATTAAAACAGAGGAAACGGGGTTATATTTCGGAGATATGATAAGACTTGATGTTCTTCTTGTTGACTTTTTCAAGGG
>JAEDHZ010000035.1 GCA_016292705.1 Clostridiaceae bacterium | reverse complement strand
ATATGAAAAGGCTTTATTCAGTATTCTTGGCGCTTGCTGTAATAATCCTGCTTTTTTCGGGCTGCGGAATATCCGTTCCGGATTCAGACCGTGCGGCAGGGACTTATTTTGAATACGAGGCGCAGGAGGACGATGAGTATTCATATTCCGAAGCCGAGGAAAGCAGCATAACGATAAATAAAGCTAACGCCGCAAGCGCAACGGCTACTTCAGCCGAAACGGAAACAACAAAAGCTGCTGAAACCACAAAATCGCCGCAGACGGCAACCACTGCATTGCTTTCAACAACCTTTGCCGAAAAGACAACAAAGAGCGCAAAGCCTGAAAAGTCTTCATCAACGCAGCAAAGCGTTGTTCAGGAGAAAAACAGCGGCATGGTCTGGATTCCGAACAGCGGCTCAAAATTTCACAAAACCTCAACCTGCAGCGGAATGAAAAATCCGAGCCATGTTACAATTGACGCAGCAAAGGCAAAGGGCTTCACCGCCTGCAAAAAGTGCTATAAATAAAACTTGCCCCGGAAAGCTGTTCGCACTTTCCGGGGTGAACTGTTATTTTTCAATCGGGAGATTGAAGCAGTGCATCTGGAGGTTTGTCTGGAGTCTGAGCGGCTCGGCAGCCTTGAACGGTGTTCCGGAGGCAAAAAGCTGATTCTGAAGTCTTACTCCGGCAAGAAGACCGATGTTTGACTGCGAAACATGCTTTTTGATGCTTTCAATCTTAATCTCTTCATATTCGGTGATGTCAACGAGAGTGTTGGGCTTGTTTGTGTAGTAGAAGCCTACGCCCTTGACCTTCCATGCGTCTTTGCGGAGCTTTCCGTCAACAAATTCAGGATAGAAGTCACATTCGCTGTCCATGCAGGCATATTTGACGGCAGTGCCGACTTTTATGTGATCCGAATGACATTCGTTCTCAAGCAGGGGGTCTGCGGAAATAACATAGTCCGGCTGAACTCTTCTGATAACCTCCATGATTGCAACTGAAAGCTCATCAACGCAGGCTCTTGTTTTGTCTGCAAAGCCGAGGAAGCCTGCGTTTTTCATGCCGAGGTATTCCTGCGCAGCCTTTGCTTCCTTTTGCCTGACTGTTTCAACCTCGTTTTCTCTGCCGATATAATCGGGATTGGCATATCGGTCGTCAAGAACAGTCAGCTCCCAGACCTCAACGCCGAGCGAGATGAGCCATGCAATTGTTCCTCCGGCGGCAATCTGATTGTCGTCCGGGTGGGGCTGAACAAAAAGAACACGCTTTGCTTTTGAAAGGTCGGGAGGTGCGCAGAGCGGATCTGCGGCAACATTGGAAAGAGCACCGAGAGCGGCGCTTTCAATGTTAAATTTAATAGACCTGTTCCTGTTTTTGAACTTGTCAATAACCTTGCTCATGTTATATCGTCCCTTTCTGATATCAATGCAGCCTCAGTAATGACTGCACAATCTCTCGGGACTATGATATATCAAATTGCATTTTTAGTCAACTCATAAGATGAAAAAACCGTTTCGATTCTCTTTTCGCAACAGTCGGGTGAATATACCCAGCGGTCAATGTAATCGGAGTTTATGAAGTATTCAGGGGGATCATTCGGATATTCCGCATCGAACGAATCAACGATTATGAGCTTGACCTTCATGCGTTCGGGGATGAGGTTTTTGATGTATACACTTGCATGCTGACCGGGAACAACGCCGGGAACATATTCCGCAAGACCGGCAAGATTCGGGCGCAGCTCAACAAAAATTCCGTATCGTTCAACAGAACGGACTATTCCGGGAACGGTTTCGCCGGCTTTGAAAAAGTCTGCGTTTTCCTCCCATGTGCCGAGCAGTTCCTTGTAGCTCAGCGTTATGCGGCCTGATTCATCAACACCTTTGACAACGGCTTTGATTTTCTGACCGGCAGAAAACCGGGCGGACGGATGAGGGATTCGTGAAACGGAAATGCTGTCAATCGGCATGAGGGCGGAAATTCCGGCGCCGATATCGGCAAAAACGCCGAACGATTCCATGTGAGTAACAACTGCGTCAATAACAAAGCCGGGGACAAGCTTTGAAATGTATTCCACCATACATTCCTTTTGGACTGCACGGCGGCTGAGCAGGGCATAAGGCTCGCCGTTTTCATCTTTTTCAAAGGAAAGGATTTTGAAAACAACGGGTTTGTTCACTCGTGAAATTATTGCAATATCCCGTACCGAGCCGTCATCAATTCCGAGTGCGCCCTCTTCACGGGGGATGATGCCCTTCATTACGCCGAGGTCAACATGGAGATTGTGCTCCTTGTCACACATGACGGCACGGGCCTCAAGGATTTTTCCGCCAAGGCAGGCTTCCTTGAGTGCCGCTCTTGAGGAGAGCGCATTTTTGTTCTCCGCTGTGTTAATCAGATAGTTTTCCGTGTAGTATTTTCTCATTGCTTTGTCCTTTCTTCTCTTTTTCAGAGAGCGTATACATTCTTTTAATTTATATGCACTGTTTTTTAATTTTAATCAGTTTCATGATTGATATTTTTGTCAGCTGTTGCTATAATATAATGTAAAAAATTGTGCTATGAATTATAGTCTCAATAAATATTCAGTTTTACATGAATTACCGTTACGCCTTGTCCGTAAAACAGCAAGGATTCAAAGTGATTGTTCAAAAACTGCTTGCGGACTCAAGCGCTGTGGTAATTATTGTGTTTTTCGGAGGTGTCGGAAATGGATGTACGGGTGGGAGATGTGCTTGTTATGAAAAAGAAGCATCCTTGCGGCGGTTTTGAGTTTTCCGTTCTTCGCTCCGGAATGGATTTCAAGCTTCATTGCCTCGGCTGCGGACGGGAATTTATGATTCCCCGTTCAAAGGCGGAAAAGAACATCAAAAAGATCCTTCGTGAAAACAAGGAGGAAACCAATGCTTGAAAAGCTTTGCGCAATTGAAGTGCGCTTTGATGAAATATCAAATCTTCTTTGTGACAGCAGTATTGTTAACGACCGTGAAAAATACAGTGCTCTGATGAAAGAGCACAAAACCCTTTCTCCGATTGTTGAAAAGTTTCGTGAATACAAAAGGATTGAAAGCGAGATTGCTCAGGCTAAGGAACTTTCGGAGCTTGAAAATGAGGACAGGGAGCTTTTGAAAATGGCTCAGCAGGAGCTTGATGTCCTGCGTCCGGAAAGGGAAAAGGCCCTTGAAGAACTCAAAATTCTGCTTCTTCCCCGTGATGAAAACGATTCAAAAAATGTTATTGTTGAAATCCGCGGCGGGGCAGGGGGCGAGGAATCCGCTCTTTTTGCCAATGTGCTTTTCAGAATGTATTCAATGTATGCCGAAAAAAAAGGTTTTAAGCTTGAGGTAATGAACCTCAACGCAACGGAACTCGGCGGAATCAAGGAAATCAGCTTCCTTGTCAAAGGTGAGGGTGCTTACTCACGCTTCAAGTTTGAAAGCGGCGTTCACCGTGTTCAGCGTGTTCCGGAAACCGAGTCCGGAGGAAGAATACACACCTCAACAGCCACAGTTGCCGTTTTGCCGGAGGCAGAGGATGTTGATGTTGAAATCAATCCTGCGGATTTGCAGATTGATACATTCCGCTCCGGAGGAGCAGGAGGTCAGCACATCAACAAAACCGAGTCCGCAATCCGGATTACTCATCTTCCGACAGGTCTTGTTGCCGAATGTCAGGATGAGCGCAGTCAGCATAAGAATCGGGAAAAGGCAATGCGTGTTCTGCGTTCCCGCATTCTTGAGGCGGAAAGGGAAAAACAGCAGTCATCCATTGCAAGTGAGCGCAAAAGCCAGGTCGGAACGGGCGACAGGAGCGAGAGAATCCGAACCTATAACTATCCGCAGGGCCGTATTTCAGACCACAGGATAGGTCTGACCATATATAAGCTTGAGCAGTTTCTTAACGGTGATATGGACGAGGTTATTGATGCTCTTATCACCGCAGATACCGCAAAAAAACTGGCTGCGCAAAGCGATGCCTGATTTTTGGAAAGTGAATACCATGAAAACAGAAGTTATTAAAGCTGAAAAGGACGGCGACTACGGTATTGAAAAAGCCGCTGAACTGTTAAAAAAGGGCGAAGTCGTTGCAATTCCGACCGAAACGGTTTACGGACTTGCGGCGAATGCCTTTGACGAAAAGGCGGTTGAAAAAATTTTCATTGCAAAGGGCAGGCCGTCCGATAATCCCCTGATTGTTCATATCAGTGAACTTTCGCAGTGGTCTGAGCTTGTTGAAAGTATCCCGGAAAATGCACTTGCGCTGGCGCAGGCTTTCTGGCCGGGGCCGCTGACAATTATTCTCAAAAAAAGCAGCCTCATACCGAGGAGGACAAGCGGAGGACTTGATACGGTCGGCGTCCGGATGCCTATGCACCCGACTGCGAGGGCAATAATCAGAGCCGCTGGTGTTCCGCTCGCCGCTCCGTCTGCCAACAACTCCGGAAAGCCGAGTACCACCACTGCAGAGCATTGTCTGCATGACCTTGACGGAAAAATTCCGCTCATTATTGATTCAGGAGAATGTTCGGTCGGTGTTGAATCAACTGTTATCACCCTTGTTACTGATGTTCCCCGTGTGCTTCGTCCGGGGGGAATATCGGTTGAGATGCTTTCGGAGGTTCTCGGTGAGGTTGAGGTTGATGATGCAGTTCTCAACAGGCTTGCTGAGGGAGCGGTTGCCGCATCTCCCGGCATGAAATATAAGCATTACTCACCGAGCGCAGGAGTGAGCCTTGTCAAAGGCAGCTTTGAAAGCTTCAGATCTTTTGTTGAAGCGCAAAAGGAAAAGAATATTCTTGCTCTTGTTTTTGAAGGCGAGGGCGAAAAGCTCAATGTTCCTTTCATAGAATACGGAAGGGAAAACGACGGAGCTTCGCAGGCAAAAAGGCTTTTTTCGGCGCTTCGCAGTATTGACGAAACGGACGCAAAGCTTGTCTATGCCCGTTTTCCGGAAAAGGATGGGGTAGGTCTTGCCGTTCTCAATCGACTTGTCCGTGCCGCAGCTTTCAACATAATTGAGCTCTGAGGTGGAAAAATGAAAATATACGGACTGACGGGTAAAACAGGAGCAGGAAAAAGCACCGTTGCCGGACTGTTTTCAAAAAAAGGCTTTTTTGTTGTTGACGGCGATGTTGTTGCAAGGCGGATTACAGAAAAAGGTTCCCCCGTGTTGGTCGAACTTGCCGGATATTTCGGGCTGGATATTCTTCTTCCGGACGGAACGCTTGACCGGAAAAAGCTTGCCGCAAGGGCATTCGCTTCAAAAAGTGCCACCGAAAAGCTCTGTGAGCTGACTCACCCGGAAATTCACCGTCTTTTCCTTGAGGAAATCAAAAAAGGCGAAGAAATGGGTTTTGAGTTTTGTCTTATTGATGCCGCTGCTCTTCTTGAAAGTCCGTCAAAAGTGCTTTGCGAAAAGATTATCGTTGTATTCTGTCCGGAAAGTATCCGCCTGGAACGGATTATGGAACGGGACGGAATTTCAAGTCAGGACGCTTTACGGCGTATCAATGCGCAAAAGGCGGACGACTATTATCTTTCGCAGGCAGATATCATAATCAATAATTATCCCCCGTATGATATTGAAAAGGAAATTGAAAAAATTCCGGGAGGGGGAGAAGCTTGAAAAAGAAGAAAAGCAGAAAAAGGAAGCTCCTTGCCTTGCTGATTCTCATTCCGGTTATTGCCGCTGTCGTTTTTGCGGTGTATAATTATGCCAACCGCTCTTTGCAAAAGACATTATATCCGCTTAAATACGAAAAATATGTCGCAACCTACTGTCGAAAATACAAACTTGAAAAATCTTTTGTTTTCGCCGTGATTAAATGCGAAAGCGGTTTTCAAAGCGATGCGGTTTCCTCCGCCGGGGCAAAGGGGCTGATGCAGATTATGCCCGATACTTTCACATGGCTCAAAACCAAGACGGGCGAACAGCTTCCGGAGGAAAAGCTTTTTGATCCGGAAACCTCAATAAAATACGGCTGTCTTTTGTATTCCATGTTCATTGAGCAGTTCGGTTCGGAAAGGGAGGCTGTTGCCGCATACCATGCAGGACCGAATAATGTCATAAAGTGGCTCAAAGACGAAAGATATTCAAAGGACGGAGAAACTCTTATCGATATTCCGTTTTCATCAACAAAGTTTTATGTTGAAAATGTGATGAAAACCAAGGATATATATGACAAACTATATTTTAATTAGTAACAATCACCGATTGATTGCAGTTTTATTCTGATCTTTCGGAAAACAAGAAGGAGAATATGTATGAGTGAAGAAAAAACCGAACTTGAAAAATTGAAGGACGGGCTGTTTTTGAAAAACAAGCATTTTTCGCTTTGCCGAACTGAAGAGGAAGTCAAAGCGGCAGATGAGTTCTGCGAGGGCTACAAGGCCTTTCTGAACACGGCAAAGACCGAAAGGGAATGTAACCGCTGGATAATTGCCGAAGCAGAAAAGCGTGGATTTGTTCCTTTTGATGTTGACGGGAAGTATTCTGCAGGCGATAAAGTTTATCTCAACAACCGCAACAAAGCTGTTATTCTTGCCGTTTTCGGCAAAAAAGGTGTTAGCGAGGGCGCAAAGATTGTTGCTTCGCACATTGACTCGCCCCGTCTTGACCTCAAGCCCTCTCCGCTTTATGAGGACGGCGAGATTGCGTATTTCAAAACGCATTATTACGGCGGACTGAGGAAATATCAGTGGACGGCTATTCCGCTTTCACTGCATGGTGTTGTCATCAGGCGTGACGGATCAAGTGTAACGGTATCCCTCGGAGAAAAGGAGGGAGAGCCGAAGTTTGTTATCACCGACCTGCTTCCGCACCTTGCAAAGGAACAGTCAAAGCGCACGCTTTCCGACGGTATTAGGGGAGAGGAGCTGAACATTCTTGTTGGTTCAAGACCGTTCAAAAATGATGAGGGCAGCGAGAGCGTCAAGGCCAATGTTCTGAAACTCCTCAATGAAAAATACGGCATTGAGGAGGAGGACTTCATTTCTGCCGAGCTTGAGCTTGTTCCGGCTTTCCCGGTCTGCGATATCGGATTTGACAGGAGCATGATAGGCGGCTACGGCCATGACGACAGAGTTTGCGCATACCCCGGATTTGCCGCTCTTTTTGACATTCAGACGCCGGAGCATACCTCGCTCATGGTTCTTGCTGACAAGGAGGAGATCGGCTCTGACGGTAATACCGGACTCAATTCCGATTTCCTCAGATATTTCATTGCCGATCTTGCAAAGGCAGAGGGACTTGAGGGCAGGCATGTTCTTTCAAAAAGCGAATGTCTTTCTGCGGATGTCAATGCCTGCTTTGATCCGACATTCCCCTCGGTACACGACAAGAACAATGCCGCTTTCCTCAATCACGGTGTCGTTGTAACAAAATACACCGGAGCAAGGGGAAAGAGCGGAACGAGCGATGCGAGTGCAGAGTTTGTCGGAAAGGTCAGGAAAATACTCAACGACAGCAGCGTCCGCTGGCAGATTGGAGAAATGGGTAAAGTTGATGAAGGCGGCGGAGGAACCGTTGCAATGTATGTTGCAAACCTCAATGTTGATGTTGTTGACCTCGGCGTTCCCGTTCTTTCAATGCACGCACCGTTTGAAGTTGTTTCAAAAACAGATGTCTACAGCACCTATAAGGCTTGCAGGGCATTTTTTGAGAGCAAGTAAAAAAATTTTGCCGCTTCGTCCTGTGGGCGCAGCGGCAATTCAAGGAGAGAATATTATATGAACACATTGAAACAAAAGAAAGCTCTTATGAAAACTCCCGACGGTTGGTCAACCAATCCGATTGAGAGGCTTAGCTACTACTTGTATTTTGCCGGACAGAATGCAATCTATAACCTGATTTCATCCTTTCTGACAACATACATAGTTTTTACCTTTGCCGCAGAGGCGGGAACGGGTGTTGACCCGATGAAGCTGACCGCCGGAATCATCCTTGCCGTTAAAGTCTGGGACGCCGTCAACGATGTTGTTTTCGGTGTTATCTTTGACAAGGTTCGCTTCAAAAGCGGAAAGAAGTTTGTTCCCTGGCTCAAGGTTTCGCTTGTTTTCATTCCGCTTTCAACAATCCTTCTTTTTGCAATTCCGTCCGGATGTTCAACAACTGTAAAGCTCTGGTGGCTTGCCATTGCGTATATCCTTTGGGATACGGCATATACCCTTTGTGATGTTCCGATTTTTGGCGTTATCACTGCAATGAGTGAGAACCTTGACGAAAGAAACAGTGTTCTTTCATATAAGAGTATCTGGTCGGGCGTTGGCTCCGGAATTGCGCTCATTCTCGGAACGGTTCTTGTCAGCGAGAGCGTCAGCCTCAACTATACCGTTGTTGCAATTGTCTGCGCAGCCTTTGCCTTTGTAACAATGATTCCTGCGTGCTTCAAGCTTGAGGAACGTTTCGGCGGCGAAAATGACGAAAGCTTCACCGTCAGGAAGATGTTCAGATATCTTTTCAACAACAAATTTCTGCTGATTTATTACATCGGCTTTTTCTTCTATTCAAGCGCAAATGTATATAACCAGCTCAACCAGCTTGTTGCGTATTATCTTTTCAGCAACTCAATGATTTCCCTTGTTGTTCAGGTGTGCTCGCTTGTTCCGTCAGCGATTGTTGCTTTTCTTGTTCCGCACATGATAAGGAAGATTGACAAGATGAAACTGTTCAGAATCTGCACTGTCACCGCCGTTATCACAAGTGTTCTCATGTGGGCGGTTGGCTATAACAGCCTTGTTTTGTTCATCATTCTGTTTGCTTTGCGTTCCGTTCCGCTTGCAATCCTTGGTGTAATGCTCTTCCTCTTTACTCCGGACTGCGCCGAATACGGAAAATATAAAACCGGAATTGAAGCAAAAGGTATTACATTTGCAATCCAGACATTCATGGTAAAGCTCACTGCGGCCGTTTCAAGCGCGCTCGTTCTGTTTGTTTTCGGCCTCAAGTGGGTTGGTTGGAAGAGTGTTGAAGCACAGAATTTTGACGACCTTGCAAAAAGCGGAATAACCCAGACTCCGCACGCACTCAATTGCCTGTGGTTCCTCTATGTCATGATTCCGGCAATCGGATATGTTCTGGCATACTTCATCTGGACAAGGTATAAGCTCAACGATAAGGATGTCCAGGTTATGGCAGACTGCAACACCGGAAAAATTACAAGAGAGGAAGCGGAAGCTTCGCTTTCAAGAAAGTATTGATTGCTTTCAATCATTCAGATTTATTAAAATTGAGGCATATTTTGGTCGAAATTACAAAAAACTCTTGTAAAACCGGGCCAAAAATGTTACACTGAAACAAGTGGGGTGGAAGCCGAACTGTTTTTCAACCGGTTCGGCTCTCATTCTTTTACACCAATTTTTCAGCAAGGAGAGAAGAAAATGGCGAAGAAAAAGACTGACGCCGAAGCCGCAAAAACCGCTCAGGCTCCCGAAAACGAGCATCCGAACAAGATCGGAGTAAAAGAAGCTTCGGGCTATATGCTCGGCGATGCGGCGAACCTTTTTAATCTGACCTACATCTCAAGCTATCTCAAAGTGTTCATGACGGATGTCCTTGGCATCGCTCCCATTAAAGCAGGAATAATGTTCATCGTAACCCGCCTTTGGGACTGCATCAACGATCCAATCTGGGGTGTTTTCGTTGCAAAAAAGCCGCCGCGCAAGGACGGAAAGTTCAGACCGTATCTCAGGACGGTCTGCGTTCCCCTCGGTCTTTCAACAATGCTTTGCTTCATGCCATGGAACAGACTGACCGACAATCAGGGCTTGCTTTTGCTCATCTGTTATATCACATACATATTCTATGGAATGATGTATACCGGAATGAACATTCCGTTCGGCTCGCTCGGCTCCGTTATCACTGATGACCCCAAGGGCAGAACCCTCCTTTCAACTTTCCGCTCAATCGGTTCCGGCGTTGGCGGCGGCGTTGTTTCGCTCATTGCTCCGCTTGTAATTTTTACCGCTACCGGTGTTATTGACCAGACCACCGGAAAGGCAATCAAAGTTGCCAACGGAACAAAGATGTGCATTTTTGGCTTGATAATGGGTGTTCTTTCAATTGTGTTCTATCTCTGGAGCTACTTTACCACAAAGGAAAGAGTACCGTCCGAGGCTGAACCGAAGGTTGACTTCAAAAGTACCTACGGAGGATTGCTTAAATCGCGTCCGTTCATCACAGTTGCACTCGCCGGTCTGCTCATCAGCGGACAGCTTCAGTTCAACTCTTTTAACTCTTATCTATATAAGAACTATTTCTGCAACACAAACCTTTCAATTGTCGGAACAATCTGTAACTATCTTCCCATGGTTGTTCTCATCTTGTTCATGCCTAAGCTTGTTGAAAAGTTCGGCAAAAAGGAACTTTGCGGAAACACCTCGGTTATTGCGGCAATCACGGCTGTTTTGCTTGCCGTTCTTGCAAACAACGAGAAGTTTATTAACTTCATTAATCCGAGCACGGGAATATTCCCGGCATGGCTGTTCATGTCGGCACTTATGCTCATCGGTTTCGGATATACATTTGTCAGCCTCACTTGTTGGGCTGTTGTTATGGATGTTATCGACTATCAGGAGTATAAAACCGGTTTGCGCAGCGAAAGCGCAATCTATGCTGTTTACACTTTTTCAAGAAAGCTCGGTCAGACAATCGCAGATGCAAGCGGTCTTTTCCTGCTTGAATGGGCGAAGTATGACAGCAAGACTGCCGGCGTTGGTTTCATAACCGAAAACGGCACCAGCAAGAAGATAATGTTCATCTGCACAATCATTCCTGCCATTGTTTACACCGGAGTATGGCTTCTCATGAAGTTCGGCTATCCGCTCACCAAGGAAAGGCTTGAACCGATTTATGCCTTTGTCCGTGAAAAGCGTGAAGAGGCAGAAACCGCCTGAATTTGACTATTTTTTTAAATCTATTGATTTTTATTGTTTCCCATGTTATCATAATCACGACAAAAGAAGTCCGCTTCTTTGAGTTTTTATTAAGGAGATGTTACCTATGCTTACTATCGGTGAACTTATTGAAGGCCTCAAGAAAGGCTTTGAACTTCTCAAGGAGCTTTTCGCATTCCTTAAGCCCCTTTTCGGAATCAAGGATGACGAAACAACAGAGGAGAACGCATAATTATGTTCATAATGCTTCCTCCGCAAAAGAGCGGAGGAAGTAACTTTTTTTAATAAAATAGGACG
>JAEDHZ010000267.1 GCA_016292705.1 Clostridiaceae bacterium | reverse complement strand
TCACGCCTTGTCCGGCTACAACAGGGGTTAATGTGATTTTTAATAAACTATTTGTAGCCGGAAAGGCTAAGGTAATTAATATGGACAGACTTATTGAAATTCTTGAAGACATTCAGCCCGATGTAGATTATGCAACTGCTGAAAATCTTATCGACGGTCACATTCTCAGCTCACTTCTGATAATTTCCCTCGTTGCGGAAATTGAAGATGAGTTTGACATCACAATCCCTGCTGTAGATATCATTCCGGCCAATTTCAACTCGGCAAAGGCCATGATGAAGATGATTGAACGCCTTCAGGACGAAGACTAAAAAAGAGGGGCGGCGCAGTTTTTTGATTGCGTCGCCCGATTGATGATGCAATGAAGTTCACTGATTTTTTGTTTGCCGGAAGTCTTGGAGAAATGTCATCGTTTTCTTCTGCGGCATACCTTGTCATTTTCTTTCCCGCAAGTTTGTTATTATACAGCATAGTTCCGCAAAAGGCAAAGAAGTATTTGCTTTTAGTTGAGAGTTTGGTTTTCTACTGGCTTATCAGCGGCAGTCTTATTATCTATCTTATTCTCTCAATTCTTTCAATCCATTATTTTGGATTGTGGCTTGACAGGATAAATGCTCAAAAAGCCGAAGCCGTTAAAGCTGCTGTGAGAGAAAACCGCAAAGATATAAAAGAGCATTATCTTTCAAAAGCCCGCAGAATACTTGCTCTTGCCGCAGTTTTACATTTTGGCGTTTTGCTCGTTTTAAAGTATTCGCCGTTTCTCACGGGTAATATCAATTCCTTGCTTGAGTTCTTTGGCGCTTCATTCAGGTTTGATATTCCTTCATATATTCAGCCGATAGGTATTTCTTTCTTCACTTTGCAGGCATTTTCGTATGTGTTTGATGTTTACAGAGGAACAACCAAAGCGGATGATAATATTTTCCGCCTCGGTCTTTTTATGTCGTTTTTTCCTCAGATTGTTGAGGGCCCGATTTGTCGGTATGATCAGACGGCATTAAAGCTTTGGAATGTTCAGGGAATCGAATATGAAAACCTTGTTCTTGGACTTGAACGATTTGCTTATGGCTTGATGAAAAAGTTTGTTATTGCAGACAGACTTAATGCTCCGGTTAAGGAAATGTTTAATAATTATAACGATTACCCGGGCGGAACCGTTGTAATTGCTGCAGTATTCTATACAATTCAGTTATATGCCGATTTTTCAGGTGCCATGGATGCCGTAATGGGGGCGGCGCAGATTTTTGGCATTGAAATGCCGGAAAACTTCCGAAGACCGTTTTTTTCAAAAACTATTTCCGAATTCTGGCAGAGATGGCATATTTCGCTCGGAGCATGGTTCAAGGATTACATCTTCTATCCTGTAACTATGTCAAAACCCATGAAAAAGATGACTGCAACAGCTCGAAAAAAGCTTGGAAATCACTTTGGCCCTTTGCTTGCCGGTAGTATTGCGTTGTTTTGTGTATGGATATGCAACGGACTCTGGCATGGGGCGGGGTGGACATATATTTTCTTTGGAATGTATCACTTTGTTATGATACTATTCGGAAGCATGATAGCACCGCTTGTTTCATCATTGAACAAAAAGCTTCATATAAATCCGGAATGTTTCATATACCGACTGATTCAGATAATCAGAACCGCCGTTCTTGTTGTAATCGGCGAGTTATTTTTCCGTGCCGAGACTCTTACACATGCTTTCAAAATGATTGAAAGGGCGGTTACTGACTTTACTTTCCCAACAATCAGAGAGCTTTTTGGAACAACATTCAGGATAAGCTACGGGGGACTGTTAGCACTTGTTGTTTCACTTGCTATTGTATTTGTTGTCAGTATTCTAAACGAAAAGGGCGTAAATGTCCGTGAGTCACTGAGAAAAAGAAATGTCGTTCTGCGCTGGGTTCTTCTCTATTTTTTTGTAATGTTTATCTTTGTTTTCGGCGCATACGGACCGGATTACATTCCTGTTGATCCGATTTATGCGAATTTTTAAAAGGAGTCTGCATTATGAAAACTGTTATCAAGAATATCCTTTGCAGTCTGCTTTTTGTTTTTCTGGTTGTAGGTTCTCTTGTTCTTGGTTCAAAACTTGTTGAACCTAAGAACAACTCAAAAGAAGACGGAATGAAAGATTTTTCGGCTTTCGGTGTTATCGGCGAACCGGCCAATACAATTGACGCAATCTTTGTCGGTGACAGCGAATCCTATCGGGCAATTATGCCGCTTAAAATCTGGCAGGATTATGGAATAACAAGCTATGTTTGCTCAACACCGTCGCAGCGTCTGTATTATTCACTTGAACTTCTTGAGAGAGCTTT
>JAEDHZ010000266.1 GCA_016292705.1 Clostridiaceae bacterium | reverse complement strand
TCAACCATTCCCATGCGTTGCGCCGCTATTACGGCAATATGCTTTGCAATGCGAGTGTTGTCATTTCTTCGGGCGTAATGAATCTTTTCGGCTTTTTCAAGCTCATTGAGCAATACGGAGTCAATTCGATTGACCTTGTTCCGACTGCGCTCACAATTCTGCTGAAGCTTTCAAAGGACAAGCTTGGTGAATATAAGGACACTCTTCGCTATATTGAGCTTGGTGCGGCGCCGCTCATGCAGGCAGACAAGGATAAACTGAAAGCACTGCTTCCGAACACCCGCCTTTATAATTTCTACGGCAGCACGGAAAGTGGCTGCATAGCAATCTATAATTTCAACGATTCGAAAGATAAGAGCGGATGTATCGGAAAGCCGACTTTCAACGCAAAGATCATTGCCGTTGACGAAAACCGCAATGAGGTTGAAACAAGCCGTGAAAAAACCGGACTTCTTGCTTCGTTCGGAAAGATGAACATGGACGGCTATTGGCATGATGAGGAAGAGACCGCCGCCGCACTGTGCAACGGTATCGTTTATACAAACGATGAGATATACTTTGATGAGGACGGCGACATCATTCTCCTCGGCAGGAGAGGCGATGTTATCAATGTTGCCGGCAACAAGGTGTCTCCGGACGAGATTGAAAACGCCGCAAAAAAAATTAAGGGTGTTGCGGACTGCGGTTGTGTTCCGGTTGCAGACGAGCTGAAAGGCAATGTGCCCAAGCTTTTTGTTGAAATGAAGTCCGGCGCAGCGTTTGATCCCGTTTTCATCCGTGAAAGCCTTGCAAAGGCATTGGAGCCGTATAAGGTTCCGAAGTATATCGTTCAGATTGATAAGATTCCCCGGACATTCAACGGAAAGCTTATCAGACGAAAACTTACTCAGGAAAAGCAGGTTTAAGAATGAAAGTATTCAGGAAGTTTATTAAGGCGGCGGCATTCGTTCTGGCGTTCATTTTGCTGTTCAGCGCTGTTTCAGGCGTGCTTGTCAGTCCGAATGATTACAGAAACTATCAGTGGGTCGGCGCCTTTTATGAAACCGAAAAGAACAGCCTTGACGCTGTGTATATGGGTTCAAGCGCAGTTTATGCGTTCTGGTGTCCCGCAATCGGGTGGGAACAGAACGGAATTGCTGTCTGGAACTACACCACACCGAGGCAGCCTCTTGTTGCGGCGAAGTATATCATTGAGGAATGTCGCAAAACGCAAAAAGATGCTTTGTATATTGTCAATCTCAATCGTGTTTCAATGAAATATGACAATACGGCGATTCATTTTTTGCTTGACTATATGCCGTTTTCAATGAATAAGCTGCTTCTGACCGAAAAGCTCTGCAAGACTGCCGGAATTGAGGGCGAGGATAAGCTGCAGTATTTTGTTCCGTTGCAGCTTTACCATACCCGCTGGAGTTCGCTTACCGCAAAGGACTTTTCATATAAGCCGGACGGAACAATGGGCTCGCCGCAGTATAGCGGTTTTCTGACCGGCGTTTTTGAGGATGAAGTTCAGGATGTTGTGACCTCTGAGGGTGAAGAACCGAAGCAGGTCTATCTTGACATTCTCAATGATCTTCTCGACTACTGCGAGGAAAACGAGGTCAATGTTCTTTTCACGGTGAATCCGCAGATTGCCGAGGAGGCGAAAAGGCAGAGCGAAATCAACTTTGCCAAGGAGCATGTTATCAGCCGGGGCTTCAAGGTTGTTGATTTCTACACCGATTTCGGTTCCAACGGAATTGACACGACTCAGGATTATTACAATATGTCGCACACAAATATCCACGGTGCAATAAAGATGACTGCGCTTCTTTCAAAGTATCTCGTTGAAAACTATGACTTCGAGGATAAGAGAGGCAAGGAGGGATATGAGGATTGGGACATGGCTGCGGAAAAATACAGAGGAATCATTGCTTCGTCCGTTGTTCCGATTGAGCTTGAAACCGAAAACCGAGACTATTCAATTCCTGATGTTGAATTCACCGAAAGCATTTTTGACGGCGAAAAGGTTTGCCTGAGCTGGAACGGCAGTGAAAAAGCCGAGGGATATAAAGTATACCGCAGAATGGAAAACACAAAGGACAAGGAAAAGGCGGCTTTTGTTGAAGTTGCCTCTCTTGGTGCGGAAGAGTGTTATTTCACCGATACCGACTTTGAAGAGGACAGCAAAGCCACATTCAACTATGTTGTTGTTCCGTTCAGAACCCAGGACGGTATCAACAAATGGGGCAGCTTCCGCTATAAGGGCGTAAGCGTCACCGTAGAACAAGAATAACTCTGAACGGGCGGAACCTGTGACCGCCCGTTCCTTTTTGTTGTATTTTGCT
>JAEDHZ010000265.1 GCA_016292705.1 Clostridiaceae bacterium | reverse complement strand
GAAAGGAGGTAATCCAATGGACATTATCCGATTTGCAAAACGGTGCTATATTCTCACCTCGGCATTCCTCATTGCGCTGGGTGCGGCGTTCCTCTTCTGGCCGCAGATGTCACTCACGGTGCTGTGCCGCATTGTAGGCATTGTGATGCTCTTTTCCGGGGCGGCAAAGCTTATCGGCTATTTTTCAAACGACCCTTACAGGATAGCGTTTCAGTTTGATTTTGCAATGGGTGTTCTGACTTTCGCGTTCGGTGCCGTGCTTTTGCTGTTTCCGTCGGGTGTTGCAAAGTATCTCACCGCTATGATCGGCGTTTTTGTCGTAATCGATGCGCTGATGACAATCCAGAACGCCATTGAGGCTTCAAGGTTCGGCATCGGCAGATGGTGGGTGATTCTCATCGGCGGCCTTGTTACCCTTGCTCTCGGCGTCTGCGTTCTGATTAAGCCGCTTGCAGGCGCAGTATTCGTCACACGAATCTGCGGCGCAGCGCTTTTTGTTGACGGAATCCAGAACATCATAGTCGGCGTAATGACGGTACGCAAAAAGAAATAAAAAAACGAAAGGGAGTTAAAGCCTTATGAACGAAGTTAAAAAACCGAAGAAACCGCTGATATACTACTACAGCATTGTTCTTCTGGTTCTCATGCTGCTGAATGTGATTATAATGCCTGCAATAAGGCAGCTTCAGATCAAGGAAGTTGATTACGGAACCTTCATGACAATGATAAATCAAAAACAGGTTGGAAAGGTTGAGGTTCAGGACAACCGTATACTTTTCACAGATAAGGACGGAAAAACTATTTATAAGACCGGAAAAATGGACGATCCGGGACTCACCGAAAGGCTGTATCTTTCCGGTGCACAGTTTTCAAGCGAGATTGTTGAGCAGATGTCGCCGATACTGAGCTTTCTTTTATCATGGATACTGCCCATTGCCGTTTTCTTTATTCTCGGTCAGCTCATTTCAAGAAAACTGACGGAAAAGATGACGGGCGGCAACTCCTCAATGATGTTCAACCTCGGCAAAAGCAACGCAAAGGTCTATGTCAAATCCTCGGACGGAATCAAGTTCAGCGATGTTGCCGGGGAAGACGAGGCCAAGGAAAACCTTGCCGAAATTGTTGACTACCTCCACAATCCTCAGAAATACACCTCCATCGGCGCGTCAATGCCCAAGGGCGTTCTGCTTGTCGGCCCTCCGGGTACGGGTAAAACAATGCTTGCAAAGGCTGTTGCCGGCGAGGCAAACGTTCCGTTCTTTTCAATGTCCGGTTCGGAGTTTGTTGAAATGTTCGTTGGCATGGGTGCTTCAAAGGTACGTGACCTTTTCAGCCAGGCCAAGGAAAAAGCGCCGTGCATTGTTTTCATTGATGAGATTGACGCCATCGGACAAAAAAGGGACGGCAGAGCCGGCGGAAACGATGAGCGCGAGCAGACCCTTAACCAGCTTTTGACCGAAATGGACGGCTTTTCCGGCAACAACGGCGTAATTATCCTTGCCGCAACAAACCGCCCGGAAACGCTTGATCCGGCGCTGACAAGACCCGGACGGTTCGACCGCCGAGTTCCCGTTGAGCTTCCCGACCTCAAAGGCCGCGAGGCCATTCTGAGAGTCCACGCAAAAAAAATACGCCTTGCTCCGGGCATTGACTTTGAGCACATTGCGCGCATGGCTTCCGGCGCTTCCGGCGCACAGCTTGCAAACATAGTCAACGAAGCGGCTCTTAGGGCTGTCAGGGACAACCGGAGCGAAGCCACGCAGGCCGACCTTGAGGAAAGCATTGAGGTTGTTATTGCAGGCTATCAGAAAAAGAACGCAATTATCACCGATGAGGAAAAGCGCATAGTCGCCTATCACGAGATAGGCCACGCCCTTGTTGCTGCAAAACAGACAGACTCCGCTCCCGTTCAGAAGATAACCATCATTCCGCGCACCTCTGGTGCTCTCGGCTACACCATGCAGGTTGAGGAGGGCGACCACTACCTGATGAACAAAAAGGAGCTTGAAAACAAAATTGCCACCCTTACGGGCGGCAGAGCGGCGGAGGAGATTGCCTGCGGCACAGTAACCACGGGCGCCTCAAACGATATTGAGCAGGCAACAAAGCTTGCGCGCGCAATGATAATGCGTTACGGAATGAGCGAAAGCTTTGACATGGTTGCGCTTGAAACGGTCACGAACCAATATCTCGGCGGCGACTCCTCGCTTTCCTGCTCCGTCCAAACCCAGACCGAGATAGACTCGCTTGTTGTTTCCCTTGTTAAAAAGCAGCATGAAAAGGCGGTGGAAATTCTCAAGGAGAACCGCTCAAAGCTTGATGAGCTTGCCA
>JAEDHZ010000264.1 GCA_016292705.1 Clostridiaceae bacterium | reverse complement strand
CTTGTTAAGCACGCTGACAGCGACACCATTGACAAAGGACAGCCGATTGGCTACACCATGAACATCGGTAACAACAGCGCAAAGACAATTAAAAATGCTATTATCGTTGATGATCTTCCTTATAACGGAGATTCACACGGCAGCAACTTTACCGGTGAAGTCTATGTTACCAAGTTTGCTGCGTTGACTGATGATCCGGATTTTTATAGCCGCTTTGATTATTATTACACAACGGATAAGTCTCACAGAGAAATGACCAGTCTTGATTATATCAATGCAGGATATACTACTCAAGACTTTGCAAACAGCCCGAAATGGATAAAGCTTAATGTTGCAACAAGCAACCAGCAGGATTCTCTGTTTACGAACTTCCCGTCCGCTTCGGAACAAAAGGGAGACAACCAGATTGTCAGCATCGTTGCAGTCGGTGATATAAAAGCAAGTGAAACACTCAAGCTCCGGGTTGAAGTCATTGCCCCCGATATTCAGACCAATGAAAGAATTGTTAACACTCTTTCCCGCGGAACGCTTGTTTCCGAATCAACAGTTGTCGTTGTTTCAAGAAGCATTACCGGTTCGGTATGGATTGATGAAAACGCAAATGAAATTCATGACAACGGAGAAGAAAAGGTTGACGATATTACCGTAACTCTTCTTGTGAAAAACGAAAAAGGCGAGTATGTTATTTATGAGTATACCGATATTGACGGCAATGTTATTCGAGCCGAGATACCGACCGGTAAAACGATTGATATGGTAACAGGTGAAATTACCGATAACGAGACAGGTAAGTATGCTTTTGACAATCTGCCTGAAGGAACTTATTCGGTTATTTTCAACGGCGAGCAGACAATAACGGATATTGAACTGCCTGATGCACATTCCCTCAAGGGCAGCGAAAAGTTTGTGTCTGAAAACAATCTCGGCATCACAAGAACATCTGTCACAATGACAAAAGCCTGGGACGACCAGGACGATCTTGACAAGCTTCGCGGTGAATACGGTGTTACGCTTTATGCAAACGGCGAACCGGTAGGCGAAGAAGTGAAGCTCTCCGCCGATGAACTCACTTACACATGGAATGGTCTTCCGATTTCAAAGAACGGTGAGCTTATCGATTACTCGGTTGTTGAAACAACTGTTCCCGAAGGATATACCCCGAGCTATAACGGCTTTGATATTGTAAATACTCACACACCGCCCAAAAAGTATCTTCCGGTTGTCTTCTTTGCGCCGGATAATATCAGCTTCTATCTTGCACCCGGAATCACCTATTATGAAAGTCCCAGGGGTGAAAGACCTCATGTTTCAACAGGCGGCTTCATCGATGCATTCCACGACAGCACAACGATTTATGTTGAAAGAGGAACATATATCAAATTTACTGCCAAGACATATTTTGAAAGCTATACTGACGGCTATCTCACAGCCATTAAGTCGGGCGAAAATTCAGCAACCGCTCTTCCGATAACTGTTGAAGCCGATGATGAGGGCTATTTCACCTTCCGTGTAACGGATAACTATTACTTTGTAACTATGGTTCAGGCGGTAGAAGATCAGAATACCGGCGAAAAGAAGCCTTGGTATCAGTTCATTCTCGATTTAATTAAAAAGCTGAAAGAGTTTTTTGAAAAACTGTTTGGCTGATTCATCTTTCTGACTGGGAATTGCTTTGGAATCGGCAATCTTCGGACCTCAAGGTGTTTTGATTGAATATCGGAGGTTGCCGACTGAGCAAGAAAAAGAAATCGACAATCTTTAATTGTGAATGGAGATTTGATATGAAGAATAGTAGAAAGATTTTAGCGTTATTGCTGACGGTATTGATGATTTTAACATCGGTTCCTTTTGCGGCATTTTCTGTTGATGAGTGTGCACATGATTGGAACGAAGGCACAGTTGTTACGCAAGCAGACTGCACACAAAACGGCGAAATAACATACACCTGCAACCTTTGCGGTAATACCCGCAATGATGTTATCAATGCACTCGGACACGATTTTGATGAAAGCATTGAAAAAAATGTTACCGTTGTTCCTGCAACCTGCACTCAGGACGGTTCAAAAACCGTGAAGTGCTCCCGTTGCGATGAAACAAAAGTTACCGTACTCGAAAAGACCGGTCACACTCCGGTGGTTGACAGCAAGGTTGAACCGACCTGCACCGCAACCGGACTTACCGAGGGATCGCACTGTGAAGTCTGCAATGCAGTTCTGACTGCTCAGGATGTTATTAATGCACTCGGACACAATTTTGACGAAAGCATTGAAGAAAATGTTACTGTTGTTTCTGCAACCTGCACTCAGGACGGTTCAAAAACCGTGAAGTGCTCCCGTTGCGATGA
>JAEDHZ010000263.1 GCA_016292705.1 Clostridiaceae bacterium | reverse complement strand
CCTGTCCTGAGCACGGCATCAGCTTTGACGAGCTTACGCCGAGAATGTTTTCGTTCAACAATCCCTTTGGCGCTTGCAAAAAGTGCTCCGGTCTTGGTGTGTTTATGAAAATTTCTGAGAAAAGCGTCATTCCGGACACTTCACTTTCAATCAGAAAAGGCGGTATTCATGCCCACGGTTGGAGTTCAGTTGGAGAAGGTTCGATCGCCGGAATGTACTATACCGCACTCGGCAAAAAATACGGGTTCACTCTTGACACACCAATTAAGGATATGAGTAAAAACGCGCTCAATGCAATTCTTTACGGAACGAACGGCGAAAAAATGAAAATGGAGCGACCGACTTCCTTTGGAGGCGGAATTTACTATACGGATTTTGAGGGAGTTATAAACAATCTTCAGCGAAGATACAATGAATCAACAAGTGAAGCTTCCCGCCTTGAGATTGAGCAGCTTATGGTCAGCGAAAAGTGTCCGGATTGCGGCGGAGCAAGACTCTGCAAGGAGTCGCTTTGCGTAACGGTAGGAGGCAGGAACATTGATGAGGTTTCAAGTCTTTCTATTGAAAACTCCCTCGCTTTTGTTGAATCTCTGAAAGATACGCTTTCACAGAGAGAACTTATGATCGGAAATATCATAATCAAGGAAATCTCCGACCGTTTGCGTTTTCTTTCAAGCGTAGGTCTCGGTTACCTCACACTTTCCCGTTCGGCCGGAACGCTTTCCGGCGGTGAAAGCCAGCGAATCCGACTTGCAACTCAACTCGGAACTTCGCTTATGGGTGTTTTATACATTCTTGACGAGCCGAGTATCGGCTTGCATCAGCGTGACAATGAAAAGCTGATCGGAACGCTCAAGCATCTTCGGGATCTTGGGAACACGCTTGTTGTTGTCGAACACGATGAGGATACAATACGTGCGGCGGATCATATTGTTGATTTTGGTCCTGCGGCCGGAATCAACGGGGGAGAAATTGTCTGCAGCGGCAGCGTTCAGGAAATTATTGATTGCGACAATTCAATAACGGGTCAGTATCTGAGCGGTAAAAAGAAAATCCCCGTCCCGGCAGAAAGAAGGAGAGGGAACGGAAAATTCCTGAAAATTTTCAATGCGAGAGAAAATAATCTTAAAGGAATTGATGTTTCAATACCACTTGGAGAGTTTGTCTGTATAACGGGCGTTTCCGGCTCGGGAAAGTCGTCTTTAATCAACGAGATACTGTATAAGCACCTTGCCGCTGAGCTGAACAATGCGCATAAATTTCCCGGGAAATTTGACCGTATAGAAGGTACGGAGAATCTTGACAAAATAATTAACATTGATCAGTCACCCATTGGAAGAACGCCCCGTTCCAATCCTGCAACCTATACCGGTGTTTTCAATGATATCAGAGAGCTTTTTGCAACGACGGTTGATGCCAAAATGAAAGGCTATACCGCAAGCCGTTTTTCTTTTAATGTAAAGGGCGGTCGTTGTGAGGCGTGCAGCGGAGACGGAATTGTAAAAATTGAAATGCACTTTCTTGCCGATATTTTTGTTCCTTGCGATGTTTGCAAGGGAAAGAGGTATAACAGTGAAACCCTTGCCGTAAAATACAAGGGTAAGTCAATTTACGATGTTCTGGAAATGACCGTTGTTGAAGGTATGACATTCTTTGAAAATATACCTAAGATATATAAAAAGCTAAAAACACTCTATGATGTCGGTCTCGGATATATAAAAATAGGTCAGCCGGCAACAACTCTTTCCGGAGGCGAGGCGCAACGGGTAAAGCTTTCAACAGAGCTTTCAAAGCGAGCAACCGGAAAAACAGTGTATGTCCTTGACGAGCCGACCACCGGTTTGCACACTGCTGATGTTCACCGCCTTGTTGAAGTTTTGCACGCTCTTGTGGATGCGGGAAATTCCGTTGTTGTCATTGAGCACAACCTTGATGTTATCAAAACTGCAGATTATATTATCGATCTCGGTCCCGAGGGAGGGGATGGCGGCGGAACTGTTGTTGCTTTCGGAACTCCGGAACAGGTTGCTGCAACCGGAGAATCATATACCGGTCAGTATTTGAAAAAAATTCTTTGAATTTGTGTCTGTTGCCTGCGACTAATGAGTGTTCAGTCGCAGGTTTTGGTTATAGAGATGATTCAATTGAATATGATGTTCAGATTCTTACAAAATATCGGTTCTTTTTGAAAAAAGTTTTCAAAACACTTGACAATTATGTGCACAGTTATTATAATATCCAAGTGGTTTGAAACACATCCGGGTGTAGCGCAGCTTGGTAGCGCGCTTGACTGGGGGTCAAGAGGCCGCAGGTTCAAGTCCTGTCACTCGGACCACGAAAAACT